>NZ_JBFRCU010000001.1:0-198573 GCF_052113205.1 Inquilinus sp. YAF38
CCGCAGGGCCCCGCAGGGCCGACCCAGGCGCCGGTGCCGCGGGCCCGGCCGACCGTCGGCGGTCCGGCACCCGCCGCGACCGTGGCTCCGCAGCCCGTCGCGCCGGTGGTCGAGATCGACCCCAGCCTGCGRGTGCTGACCTCGCCTCCTTCGGTGCCTCCGCCGCTGCCGCGGCCGGGCTCGAGCCAGCCTGCCGCCGTCGCCGCGGCGCCGGCTGTGCCGGCACCCGTTGCCGCGCCCCCGGCGTCGGCTCCATCCGCGGCGGCCATGCCCCCGGCGCCGGCTGCGCCCGCGGCACCGGCCATTTCGCCTGCCCCGAATCCCGTGGCGGCAGCCTCGGCTCCGAAGGCGCCGGAATCGCTGATCGACGTGCCGCCCGCCGCGTTCGCCCCGGCCCCGGCGGTGGAGGCGCTGCTGCCCCGGGCGGACGCCATGGCGACGGTGCCGGCGCCCTTCACCGTGCCGCCGCCGCGGTCGCGGCCGGTCGTGGCCGCGGCCCATCCGGCCCAGGGCGTCGCGCCGCCGGCAACCCGGCCGGTGCCGCCCGCGGCGGCGGATGTGCCGGTCCCGCGGCGTCGTCCCGGCTGAATCCAGAGCGTGACGGTTCCGCGCAATCACCCTGGGCGACACCACGGGCCCGCTCTATAGTTCTTGCATGAGCACCGTCTTCATCATCCTTGCCGTGATCTGCATGCTCGGAGTGGTCGCCTCGCTCGCCACCGGCGTGTTCGGCATGGCGCAGAGCGGGCCGTTCAATCGGAAATGGGGCAACAAGCTGATGCAGGCCCGCATCGGTTTCCAGGCCCTGGCCGTCCTGTTCTTCCTGCTGGCCATGTGGACGGCCTGAAAGGACGGCGCGAATGGTCACGCTGACCCGGATCTACACCCGCGGCGGCGACGCCGGGGAGACCTCGCTGGTCGGCGGCCGGCGGGTGGCCAAGCACGACCTGCGGGTCGAGGCCTATGGCACGGTGGACGAGGCCAATGCCGTGATCGGCCTGGCCCGGCTGCAGATGGAAGGTGAGCCCGACGCCATGCTCGGGCGGATCCAGAACGACCTGTTCGATCTCGGCGCCGATCTGGCGACGCCGGAGGAGCCCGATCCCAAATATCCGCCGCTGCGGGTAACGGCCGCGCAGGTGGAGCGACTGGAGCGCGAGATCGACGCCATGAACGCTGTCCTGGCGCCGCTGAACAGCTTCGTGCTGCCCGGCGGCAGCGCCGCCTCGGCCCATCTGCATCACGCCCGCACCGTGGTGCGGCGGGCGGAACGGCTGGTCTCGGCGCTGGCGGCGGTCGAGACGGTCAACCCCGAGGCACTGAAATACGCCAATCGCCTTTCGGACCATCTGTTCGTCCTGTCCCGCCACATGAATGGCGACGGCAAGGACGACGTACTGTGGGTTCCGGGAGCGCATCGGTGAGCCCGTCTGCCCAACGCTTGGGCAAGATGCTTGCGTGGACGGCAGTCGCGTTGACAAGCTCTGTCGGACATCACTATCGTTCGACCTCTTTGCTGCACCGCACCAATGCGGGCGGCCGGCGGGACAGGGACGTTCGGAGCGGAACTCAGGCATGATCCAGACGATCGGCGTCATCGGCGCAGGGCAAATGGGCAGCGGCATCGCCCAGGTCGGCGCCCAGAGCGGCTTCACCATCCGGCTCATGGACGTCGATCCGAAGGCGTTGGAGCGGGCGCGCGAGGCGATCGAGGGCCATGTCGACCGGCTGATCGGCCGCGGCAAGCTGACTGCCGAGGAGAAGCCGGCGGTGCTGGCCCGGATCCACACCTCCTCCGAGTACCAGGCGTTCAAGGATTGCGACCTCGTGGTCGAGGCGGCAACCGAGAGCGAGCCGGTCAAGCGCGAGATCTTCAAGCAGCTGGTGCCGCATCTGAACGAGCGGGCGATGGTGGCGACCAACACCAGCTCGATCTCGATCACCCGCCTGGCGGCCACGACCGACCGGCCGGAGCGCTTCATCGGCATGCATTTCATGAACCCCGTGCCGGTGATGAAGCTGGTGGAGGTCATCCGCGGCATCGCCACCGACGATGCCACCTACGAGGCGATCCGCGACCTGGCGCTGAAGCTGGGCAAGACCCCGGCGGTGTCGGAGGATTTCCCGGCCTTCATCGTCAACCGCATCCTGCTGCCGATGATCAACGAAGCGGTCTACACCCTCTACGAGGGGGTCGGCTCGGTCGAGGCGATCGACACCTCGATGAAGCTCGGCGCCAACCATCCGATGGGGCCGCTGGAGCTGGCCGACTTCATCGGCCTCGATACCTGCCTGTCGATCATGAACGTGCTGTATGACGGCCTCGCCGACAGCAAGTACCGGCCCTGTCCGCTGCTGGTGAAATATGTCGAGGCCGGCTGGCTTGGCCGCAAGACCAGGCGCGGCTTCTACGACTACTCCAAGGACGTGCCGGTTCCCACTCGGTGACGGACGTCACGCCCCGATCGGCACCTTGGTCTCGTACTTCACCCGCGAGAGGTTGAAGCTGGTGCGGAAGCGCTTGATATTGTGCTCGTTTGCCAGAACGCGGCGGCAGAACAGGTTGTAGGCCTCCATGTCCCGGCAGGTGACGACCAGCAGGTAGTCGGTCTCGCCGGACACGAAATAGCATTGCTGCACCTCCGGCTCGGCCGCGATCTTGCGCTCGAAGGCGGCCAGCACGTCCTCGCGCTGGCGGTCCAGCTCGACGCCGACGAAGGCAACGATGGTCTGGCCGACCTTCTCCGGGTCGACCAGCGCCACGTCACGCACCACCACCCGCTCCTGGCGCAGCCGCCGCACCCGCTTCAGGCAGGCCGGCGGCGACAGGCCGACCCGCTCGGCCAGGGCCAGGTTGGTGGTCTGGTTGTCCTCCTGCAGCGCATCGAGGATGCGCCGGTCGATGGCATCGAGCTCGACCGAGGTTGGACGGCTTGGGCTTTTCATGGATTTCCTCGCAGCGGCATCCGGACATTCCACAACGGAAATTCCGGTCGCGCAAATCGAAATCCGTTGCCGATGATTTCGTTCTAGCCTCGTCGGAACGAACAGGAGGCGACCATGGATTCACCGGATCTGTCGAACCGCATCGAGGTGCATGACCGTGAGGCGCTGGCGACGGCGCGGGCCGTGCTCGACGCCTGCGCGGATCCGGCGGCAATGGGCGAAGCGGTGAAGGCGGCGGTCGGGCGCAACGCGCAATGGCGCGGCGAGGACTGCATCAACCTGCTGGCGCCCGAGGCGCCGACCAGCCCCGGCGTGCGGGCGCTGCTGGCGGCGGAGATCGGCACCCGCGCGGCGGAAGGCCATATCGGCCGGGTCAACCGCTGGTTCGCCGGCACCCGCCATATCGACGAGGTCGAGGCGCTGTGCGTCGAGCTGCTGAAGCGCCATTTCCGCTGCAGCTATGCCGACCACCGGCTCTGCGCCTCGATGATCGGCAACGCCGTGGTCTACACCGCGCTGACCGCGCCGGGCGACGTGGTGATGACCGCGGCGCAGCCGACCGGGGGCCATTCCTCGAACCGGCATGACGGCCCGGCCGGCGCCATGGGCCGCACCATCGTCGATATCCCGATGGATCCCGAGGAGTTGGTGGTCGACCTCGACCTGTTCCGCCAGGCGGCGCCGCTGGCCCGGCCGAAGCTGGTCGCGCTGGGCCTGTCGATGACGCTGTTCCCGCAGCCGGTGGCGGCGATGCGCGAGGTGATCGCGGAGTGGGGCGGCCGCTTCTTCTTCGACGCGGCGCATCAGCTTGGCCTGATCGGCGGCGGCCAGTTCCAGGACCCGCTGAAGGAGGGGGCGGACATCGTTACCGGTTCGGCCGGCAAGACCTTCGCCGGGCCGCAATCCGGCATCCTGCTGTGGGACGACCCGACGATCACCGAGGCGGTGACGACGGCGGTCTTCCCGGTCTGGGCGGCGACGCACCAGGTCAACCGGGTGGCGGCGCTGGCCCTGGCGACGGCAGAGGCGATCGCCTTCGGCGCCGAGCTGCAGGCCCAGATCGTCGCCAACGCCCAGGCGCTGGCGCGGGCGCTGCAGGAGCGCGGCATCCCGATGCTGGGTGCCCACAAGGGCTTCACCACGACACATCAGGCGATCGCCGACGCCCGCGGCTTCGGCCGCGGCCTGGCGGCGGCGCAGACGCTGGAGCGCGCCAACCTGATCGTGAACAAGAACCTGCTGCCGGCCGACCGCAAGGAGGACTGGGACTATCCCGGCGGCCTGCGCATCGGCACCATCGAGGTCACCCGCTTCGGCATGCGCGAGCGCGAGATGGAAGCGATCGCCGAGCTGATCGCCCGCGTGCTGGTGCGCGGCGAGTCGCCGGAAGCGGTGCGGCCCGACGCGGTGGTGCTGCGCCACAGCTTCCCGACGATCCACTACTGCTTCGAGAACGGTTTGCCGCCGGCGTGACCGCGACTGGCGGCGCCCCGGTCCGCTATTGCGGCTCCAGGGCCAGCGCCGCCTCGATCCGCTGCCGCGCCGGCCCGCTGACCCGGCGAATGCCGAACCGGCGGGCGATCTCCACCGCGGGATCCTCGGTGGTCGCGGCAGGGCGGGCGGCCCGGATCTCGGCCAGGGCGATCTCCTCGATCGGCCGGATGTCGTCCGGCGTGGCCGGCGGGCGGAAGCCCTGCCACCGCGCCGGTGCGTCCCGGTTATGCCATACGAACAGTCCCGCCGTCCCGTCCGCGGCTGCGTGATAGCGGCGCGCGACGACCGCCATCACCCGCTCGCGGATCAGCCGGCCGGCCCGCTGGAAGCCGTGCGCCCGGGCGATCCGCTGCACCAGCAGCGTCTCCGCGATTGGGGCCTCACCGTCGAGCACGTGCCCGACGAGCGTCGCCAGCATCTCGTCATAGGAGGCTTCGTAGAACGCATCCGGGTCGATTCTCGGCTGATGCGGCGTGAAATCGGTGATCCGGTAGTGCGGTGCCGTCACGGCGCCCTCGGCCGGGACCTGCAGGGCCACGCGGACCGGGGCATCTTCAGGCGGCATGCCATCGCCGGAAGGCGAGCCGGGCACCGGGGGCACGGCAGAGTCCGGCGCCGCGTCGGCTGCGGGTGCCGGGTCGGCATCGATCGGCACGGCCGGCGGCGGTGCGGCTTTCTCCGCCTCGATCCGCGCCCTCGAGGCGGCCAGTTTGGCCTCCAGGGCCCTGTGAAGCCGATCGGCGGCGCCGGCTTTGTCGACCCACCAGTCGGTGGACCAGATCCGGATCAGCGTCCAGCCCAGCCCCTCCAGGATGGCGGCCCGCACCTTGTCGCGGTCGCGTGCGGTGGCGGCGCTGTGATAGGCGACGCCGTCGCATTCCACCCCGGCGAGGTAGTCGCCCGGCCGGTCCGGGTGAACGACGCCGAGATCGATGCGGAAGCGCGACACGCCGATCTGCGGCACCACGGTCCAGCCGCGGCGCGCCAGCTCGCGCGCCACCGCCTGCTCGAACGGCGATTCGGGACCGCCGACCGAGCCGTGCACCGCTTCGGCCAGGGCGGCGGGCCCCCGTTCGGCGAATTCCACGAAATGCTTGAGGTCGCGGACCGCGCGGGCGCTGGTGCGGTTCAGGTCAATCATCCCGGGGTCGAAGGAGGTGAAGACCAGCATCTCCCGCCGCGCCCGGGTCACCGCCACGTTCAGCCGGCGCCAGCCGCCCTGGCTGTTCAACGCGCCGAAGGACATCGACATCGCCTTGCCCCCGGGCTCGGTCGGGCCGAAACCGATGCCGAGCATGATCAGGTCGCGCTCGTCCCCCTGCACCGTCTCCAGGTTCTTCACCACCACCGGCTCGGTACGATCCTCCGCGAAATGCGCTTCGATCTCGGGGCGCTGGCGCCGCGCCTTGTCGAGCAGATCCTCCACCAGCCTCTGCTGGTCGGCGTTCAGGGTGATGATGCCCAGCGTATGGCCGGCGGCGATGAAGGCCGGATCGGTCAGGCGGCGCACGGCCTCGTCGACCATCGCCTGCGCCTCGATCGGGTTGGTCCGCCCCTTGCCGCGGGCATAGACGCCCTCCACCCGCCGCCACTCCACCGCGCTGGCGCGGGTGACCGGCGCCGGAAAGGTGACCAGCGAATCGTCGTAGTAGCGATGGTTGGAGAAGGCGATCAGGCTCTCGTGCCGGCTGCGGTAGTGCCAGGACAGGCTGTGCATCGGCACGCCGGCGGCCAGGCACTCGTCGAGGATGCTCTCCATGTCCTCTTCGGTGTCGGCGTCGCTGTCGGTCGCGGTGGCGGATCGGGTGAAGAAGCTGGTCGGCGGCATCTGCCGCGGGTCGCCGGCGATCACGACCTGCGCGCCGCGCGCGATGGCGCCGACGGCGTCCCAGGGCGCGATCTGCGAGGCCTCGTCGAAGATCACCAGGTCGAACAGCGCCTGGTCGGGCGGCAGATACTGCGCGATCGACAGCGGGCTCATCAGCATGCACGGCGCCAGCCGGGTGAAGCTTTCCCCCATCTCGGCGGCCAGCTGGCGGATCGRCTTGTGCCGGCGCTGCAACTGCAGCTGGTGCTTCAGCACCGCATAGCCGTCGCCGCGGCCGACGCTGTCCTTGGCCGGAATCAGGCCGCAGATCCGGGCCCGGATGTAGCGCACGGCCAGCTCGGACAGCCGGCCGTCGATCCGGCGGAACGCCTCGATGCTGTCCATATGGACCGAGGCGGCAAAGCGCGACAGCAGCGGCTCGGCGTCGATCCGGGCGCTGGCGAACCAGCGAGCATAGCCGGTCTCGAAGGTCTCGACCGTCTGCTGCGGCGCCAGCGAGCCCCCCTCCAGGGCCGCGACCAGTGGCCCGAGCTCGGCCAGCATTGCCTCGTCGCGCACCCGGCGCCAATCGGTCCATGCCTTAAGCCGTGGCGCATGGCCCAGGACGGCCTGGGCGCGGTGCCGCATCGCCGTGAAATCGCGGGCGGCGGCGGACGGTTCGGCCAGGCCGTCGAAGCGCTGCGCCGCGGCCTCGAACGCGGCGGCGGCCTCGCCCAGCCGGGCCTGGCCCGTGGCGATGGCTCCGCCCGGCGCCAGCATGTCGTTGGCGTCGACGATCAGGGTCGACAGTGCGCCGCGCAAGGCGGCGAGCTGGTCCGGGCCGGTCGCCGCGGCCGCGATCTCCGCTCGCAGGCTCTCGGCCAAGGCCAGGGTGGCTTCGACCCCCGCGCCGTCAGTCGCCAGCCCGGCCCAGCCCGGAATGCCGGCCAAGCGCGGCGCCAGCCCGTCCAGGTCCCGCAGCCCGGCGGCCATGGCGTCGAGATGCGGCAGGTCGGCCGCCACATCGACCGGGCCCGACGCGCCGCCCTGCTGGGCCAGGTCGCGGGCGACCCGCTTCCGGGCGAAGCCGGCGAGCGGCCACATCTTCGCTTCGGCCTCCTGCCACGCCGTCCGGATCGCCGCCAGGCCGATGCGACGGGCCGCCTCCGGCGCGTACTGGGTGGACAGCGCCGCCTCGTCGCGGCGATACCGTTCGACCAGCCCGATGGCCGTGCGTGCGGCGGCCGCCCGGTCGGCGACATCGGGGGCGAAGGCGAAGCGCAGGTCGTGGCCATGGGCCTGCAGCGCCAGCTCGACCAGACGGCGCAGGCGCGCCAGCTGCGCCGGCTCGTCGGCGGCCAGGGGCAGGCGGGTCGCCGCCAGCAGCCCGTCGCGCGCCGCCTGCAATGCGTCCAGGGCCGGCGGCACCGCGGCGGCCGCGGCGGCGATCGCGTCCTGCCAGCCATTCGTCCATTCGGCATGGCCGATCCCGTCCAACATGCCCGCGAGGCCATCGACATCGTCCCAGGCGAGGCCCAGGCGGCGGGCGATGTCGCGCAGCCCGGCCAGGTCGGCCTCGCCGTGTTCGCGGCCGGGCGCGAAGGCGAGGCGCGGGCTGGTCTCGGTCCAGTCGCGCACCACCCGGCCGATCGCGCCGTGCACGGTCAGGCCGTTCGCGGCACGACGGTGCAGCAGTGCCACCAGCCCGTTCAGCTGGTCGCGCAGGCGCCTGGCCTCCGCCGCCTCGCGCGCCCAATCCTCGGCGTTCATGGTCTCGCGTGTCGTCCAGGCGCGGTCCAGCTGCTTCAGCACCTCGGTCTTGGTGGCCTTGGCCGAATGCAGCTCCAGGCAGAACTCGCCCAGGCCCTTCTCGGCCAGGCGGCGTTGAACCACGTTGAGCGCGGCCATCTTCTCGGCCACGAACAGCACGCGCCGGCCCAGGGCCAGGTTGTGGGCGATCATGTTGGCGATGGTCTGCGACTTGCCGGTGCCAGGCGGGCCGTCCAGCACGAAGTCGTGACCCCGGGCCGAAGCGACGACGGCGGCGATCTGCGAACTGTCGGCCGGCAGGGGAATGAACAGCTCGGCCGGGTCGACCGACTGGTCCAGCTGCTCGGGCCGGGGGAACCCGTCCCGCACCGGGAAGCTCGATCCGTCCCGCTCGATCAGGTGCCGGACCGTCGGGCTTTCCTTCAGCCGGTCGGCGCGGTCGACCAGGTCCTTCCACATCAGGTATTTGGCGAAGGAGAAGGTGCCCAGCACCAGCTCCTCGGTCACCTCGAAGCCGGGCAGGTCGCGCACCGCCCGCCGCACGATGGTCCAGATGCCGGCGAGATCGATGCCGCGCTCATCGGTCGGCAGGGGGCCGTCCAGCCCCGGGATGGTGAACTCGAAGTCCTGGCGCAGCAGCTCGAGCAGGGTCAGGTTGAAGCGCGGCTCGTCCTCATGCTGGACCATCACGACGCCGGACAGGGCGCTCTTCCGCTCCAGCCGGACCGGCAGAAGGATCAGCGGCGCCCGGAAGCTGCGCGGGTCGGACGCCGCCTTCTTCCATTTCAGAAAGCCCAGCGCCAGGAACAGCGTGTTGGCGCCGCCCTCCGCCATGTCGCTCCGTGCCTTGCGGTAGAGGTCGACCAGCGTGGCGTCGAGCGTCTCCTTGTCCGCCAGCGACAGCACCTCGCCGCGGTCCAGCGCGGCCCGGGCGACATCGGCGCGCAGAGCCTCGTGGGTCTGCGCCTCGAACAACTGCTCATCGCGGCCGCCTGCCGCGAGATCGGGCATCGCCACGATGCGGACCTTGCGGCCCGCCGCCAGGCGATCCTCCAGCGATCCTGGATCGGGGCAGAGGAGGCGCACGACCTTGCCGCCCTCGGGCAGGTTCAGCAGACGGTTGCTGGTGGTCAGGTTCAGCAGCTTGCGCTGCCACAGGGCGATCCGGCCGGCGGCGGTCACCGGCTCGGCCTCGACCTCCACGTCGAAGCCGGGCAGCACCGGGGCCGCTTCCAGCGCTTCGACCGCTGGCGCCGCCTCTGCCGCCGCGCCGGCCGGGGCGGCGCCGGCCAGGCTGAGCGGCCGGATCTTCTGCATGCGGGCGCGGCGGATGTCGATCGCCATCACGAACGGGGCCGGCGCATCCTCGGCGAGCTGCCGCAGTGCCATCCGCTCGGCCTGGCTGAAGCTCGGCGCCGGGGCCTGGGTGGCCAGGGTGGTCTCGAAGACCAGCAGATCCTTCAGGTCGATGCGGCGGCGCAACGCGGCCGATTCGTCGGTGATCAGCGTCGCGAACTCGACCGGCTGCAGCCAGACGCCGGTGAAGGCGTGCCCGCGAGTCAGGATGATCAGCGGATTGAGGCCCGCCTGCTCCAGGGCCGCGGCGAACAGCAAGGCGGTGTCCAGGCAGGTGGCGACCCGGCCCTCCAGGATGGCGCCGGGGGTACGCACCTTCTGGCCCTGCTCCTCGAAGCTGGCCGGCGGCAGGGCATAGGAAATGCCGAAGCCGGCCACCGCGGACCAGATGGCGGAGGCCAGCTCCCACACCCGCTGCCGCGACTTCGCACCATAGCCGTCGATGCCCATGGGCCGGCCTGCCCGGCGCAGCACTTCCGACGCGGCCTTCAGCACCCGGTCGACGGCCGGATCGTTCGGCATGGCGAAGACGGGCAGCAGCTCCGCCATCGTGCCGGCGCCGCCCCATTCCCCGCGGGCCAGCAGCTCGATCGGGTGGACGACCTCCGCCAGCACTTTCCCGCCTGCCTCAAGGCGCAGCGTGGCGCTGCCGCGGACGCTCTCCGTCAGCTCGCCCAGGAGGGCGGCGACCAGGGTCACGTCCCGATCGACGATGCGAAGCGGCGCGCCCGGCGCCAGTCGATCGATCCGCCAGGTCTTGGGCACCAGGAAGGGCGGGTCGGCGGTCAATGTCAGGGCAGCGTCGTCCATGGCCGTCTCCAACGCGCTGGCAATCTCCAGCTCACGCAGGACGGGCACGGCATTCTGGTGCGACGCGAAGCCGACCTTGTCGGCGACGACGGCCTTGATCTCGACGGTCATGGATGGACTCGCTTTCCCCCGGTCGACTCTGCCGAGGCCGGGCGCGCGCCGTCAACGGCCCAGGGGCCGCCGGTGGGGTGTCTGCTCAGCTCCCGGCCGTGCGCCGGGCGCGCGGATGGGCGTCGGCGTAGACGGTCATCAGTCGTTCGGTGTCGATCTCGGTGTAGCGCTGGGTGGTCGACAGGGCGGCGTGGCCCAGAAGCTCCTGGATCGTGCGCAGGTCGCCGCCGCCGGCCAGCAGATGGGTGGCGAAGCTGTGCCTGAGCGCGTGCGGCGTTGCCGAATCGGGCAGGCCCAGCACGGCGCGCAGCTGGCGCATCTGGCGCTCGGCGACGCCGGGGTTCAGCGGCCCGCCGCGGGCGCCCAGGAACAGCGGACCGGTGGCGGCGAGCGGGAAGGGACAGGCGGCGAGGTAGGCGTCGACCGCCTCGCGCACCGCCGGCAGCACCGGCACCATGCGCTGCTTGCGGCCCTTGCCGGTGACCACCAGCGTGTCGCCGTTCGGCGCCTCGCGCCGGGTCAGCCCCAGCGCCTCGCCCAGACGCAGGCCGCAGCCATAGAGCAGGAACAGCAGGGCGCGGTCGCGCAGGCCGATCCATTCCTCGGTGGCCAGCGTCGCGATGGTGTCGACCGCGGCCAGCGCGTCGGTCACGGCCAGCGGCCGGGGCAGGCGCTTCGGCAGCTTGGGGTTGCGCAGGGATCCGATCGCCGCGTTGTGCAGCACACCGGACCGGTCGAGATGGGCCAGGAAGTTGCGGACGCCGGACAGGCCGCGCGCCCGCGTCGCGGCGCCGGCCCCGCCTGCGGCCCGGCGCGACTGGAAGGCGCGCAGGTCGGACAGGGCGGCGGCGGAGAGGTCGTTCAGGCTCGGCGGCCGGCCGAGATGATCGGCCAGGAAGCTGATAAAGCGGCCGACATCGCCGAGATAGGCGCGCAACGTGTGCGGCGACACCCGCTTCTCGTCCTCCAGCCAGACCCGCCAGCGGCCGGCGGCGTCGCGCAGATCCGCCGCCGCCGGCCAGCCGGCCATGGAGTCCGATGAGGGAATGAGCGCCGTATCGTCCGGGGCGCCCATCGGGCCGCCTAATCCTGCCCGGGGGTCAGCCAGGAGCGGATGCAGCGCTCCAGCACCCGGCCGAGGAAGCCGACCAGCTCGGTCCGCATGCCGGGATGGAACATCTCCGGGTCGCGGCTGCCGAGGGCCAGGACGCAGGGCGGCACCTCCGGCGACACGTTCAGCCGGACCAGCGCCTGGCTGCGCACCAGCCCGGCGCCGGCGCCGAACAGCGCCTCCTCGCCGGCCATGTCCGATTCGAGCAGCAGCTCCTGCGCGCCCAGGCGGCGGCCGATCTCGCCGGGCCCGACGATGCGGACCTCGGCGCTGTGCGGCGGCGATTCCTCACCCTCCGTCGCCTCGACCAGCAGCGTCACCACGTCGAGGTCGAGCAGCACGGCGAGGTCGGTCGACACCGTGTGGATCAGCTGCTCGAAGCTCTCCGCGTCCAGCAGGAACAGGATCGCGGCATGCACCCGGTTCTGGGTGTTGTGGTTGGCGCGGCTGGCGCCGATGAAGGCGCGCTGCTGCTCCTTCAGCCGGTCGACCTGGCCGCGCAGCCTTTCGGTCTGGAAGCCCTGCAGGTCGATCACCCCGTCGCCGCGGTCGCGCGGCGGCAGGGCCAGCCGGGCCAGCAGATCCGGGTGCTGGACCAGGAAGTCCGGATGGGCCAGCAGCCACGCCGAGACGTCCGCCGCGGTGAGCGCGGGGGCGTCCGGCTGCTTTACTTCCTGTGCCAACGGGCCCTCACGCCGTCTTCTTGACGGCGGCGAGCTCCTGCTCGTCGAGGATGCTCTGGCCGGTCTTCGCCCAGTCGGCGACGAAGGCGGACAGGCCCTTGTCGGTCAGCGGGTGGTTGAACAGGGAGCGCAGCGCCGCCGGCGGCAGGGTGCCGACATGGGCGCCCAGCTTGGCGGCCTCGATCACATGCCGCGGCCCGCGGATCGAGGCGACCAGCACCTCGGTCTTGAGATGCGGGTAGTTGCGGTAGATCTGGACGATGTCGGCGATCAGCGCCATGCCGTCCTCGCCGACGTCGTCGAGCCGGCCGACGAAGGGCGAGATGAAGGTGGCGCCCGCCTTGGCGGCGAGCAGCGCCTGGCCGGCCGAGAAGCACAGCGTGACGTTGACCATGGTGCCGGCGTCGGACAAGGTGCGGCAGACCTTGAGCCCGGCGGGCGTCAGCGGCACCTTGACCGCGATGTTCTTCGCGATCTTGGAGAGCTTGCGGCCCTCGGCCATCATGGTGTCGAAGTCGGTCGCGGCGACCTCGGCCGAGACCGGCCCCTTCACCACCTCGCAGATCTGCGGGATCAGGTCCAGGAACTTGGCCCCGGACTTGGCAATCAAGGAGGGGTTGGTGGTCACCCCATCGACCAGGCCGGTGGAGGCCAGGTCACGGATTTCGTTGAAGTCGGCGGTATCGATGAAGAACTTCATGGGCCTCGTTCCAATGGCCAGCGGTCGCTTCGGGCCGATGCGCGGCACCGGTGTCGGCCCGCGAGGGCAAGTCTAGCCGATGGCGGAGTCCGAGGCCACAGCAGCGACGCCGATCGAGGATGAGAGTGGCGCGATCGCCACGGTCCGGGTGCTGCTGCCGCTGCCGCTGGCAGAAGCTTACGATTACGCGGTGCCGCAGGGCCTGGATCTTGCGCCCGGCAGCTATGTCGAGGTGCCGCTCGGCCGGCTGCGGCGGATTGGCGTGGTCTGGGGACCAGGCAGCGGCAAGGTCGCCCTGGCGCGGCTGAAGCCGGTGCTGCATCGCTTCGACCTGCCGCCGCTGCCGGAGGTGGCGCGGAATTTCATCGACCGGGTCGCCCGCTACACCTTGTCGCCCCCCGGCGCGGTGCTGCGCATGTCCCTGTCCTCGACCGGGGCGCTGGAGCCGCCGAAGCCGATCACGGCCTATCGCCGGGCGGAGCTGCCGCCTGAGGGCGCGAAGCTCAGCGCCGCCCGGCGGCGGGTGCTGGCGGTGCTGGAGGACGGGCCGCCGCGGCTGCCGGCCGAGCTGGCGCGCGAGGCCGGCTGCGGCGCCGGCGTGATCAAGGGCATGGCCGAGGCCGGGCTGCTGGAGACCGTGCTGCTGCCCGGCTTCGACCCGATACCACAGCCGGACCTGGCCCGGCCGCGGGCGGTGCTGGGCGAGGCCCAGCGCGAGGCGGCGGACCGGCTGATCGACACGGTCGCCGATGGCGGCTATTCGACCACGCTGCTGGACGGCGTCACCGGCTCGGGCAAGACCGAGGTCTATTTCGAGGCGGTGGCGGCGGCCCTGGCGGCCGGCCGGCAGGTGCTGGTGCTGCTGCCGGAGATCGCCCTGTCGGCGCATTGGCTCGACCGCTTCGCTGCCCGCTTCGGCGTGCGGCCGACCGAATGGCATTCCGAGCTGGGCCCGACCCAGCGCCGGCGCAACTGGCGGGCGGTGGCCTTCGGCGAGGCCCGCGTCGTGGTCGGCGCCCGCTCCGCCCTGTTCCTGCCCTATCCGGATCTCGGCCTGATCGTGGTCGACGAGGAGCATGAGAGCGCCTTCAAGCAGGAGGACGGCGTCGTCTACCAGGCCCGCGACATGGCGGTGCTGCGCGGCCATCTCGGCGGCTTCCCGGTGGTGCTGGCCTCGGCCACCCCGTCGCTGGAGACGCTGGCCAATGTCGAGGCCGGGCGCTATGCCGCGCTGGAGCTGCCGTCGCGGCACGGCGCGGCACAGATGCCGGCCGTGAGCGCGATCGACATGCGCCGCGAATCGCCGCCGCGCGGCCGCTTCCTGTCGCCGACCCTGCGCGAGGCGGTCGTCGAGACGCTGGCGGCGGGGGACCAGGCGATGCTGTTCCTCAATCGCCGCGGCTACGCGCCGCTGACCCTGTGCCGGCATTGCGGCCATCGCCTGGAATGCCCGCACTGCACCGCCTGGCTGGTCGAGCATCGCCTGGCCGGCCGCCTGGAATGCCACCATTGCGGCCACCGCGCGCCGCTGCCCAAGGCCTGCCCGTCCTGCCTCGCCGAGGGCAGCTTCGCCGCCTGCGGCCCGGGGGTGGAGCGGATCGCCGAGGAGGTCGACGCGACATTGCCGGAGGCGCGCTGGCAGATCGTCGCCTCCGACACCTTCTCCGGTCCCCAGGCGATCGCCGACCTGACGGCGGATCTCGACAGCGGCGCGGTCAACCTGCTGATCGGCACCCAGATCCTGGCCAAGGGCCACAACTTCCCGGGCCTGACCCTGGTCGGGGTGGTTGATGCGGATCTCGGCCTCGCCGGCGGCGATCTGCGGGCGGCGGAACGGACCTGGCAGCTGCTGCACCAGGTCGGCGGCCGGGCGGGGCGCGGCGAGAAGCCGGGCCGGGTGCTGCTGCAGAGCTTCATGCCCGACCATCCGGTGATGCAGACACTGGTGGTCGACGACCGCGACGGCTTCCTGGCGTCGGAGGCGGAGGCACGGCGGTCGCGCGGCCTGCCGCCCTACGGCAAGCTGGTGGCGCTGATCGTCTCCGGCCCCGATCGCGGCGCGGTCGACCGGGTGTCGCAGGATCTCGGCCGGGCCGCGCCGCAAGGCGACGGGCTGATGGTGCTGGGCCCGGCCGACGCGCCGCTGGCGATGCTGCGCGGCCGCCACCGCCGCCGCCTGCTGCTGAAGGCGGACCGGCGGATCACGGTGCAGCCGCTGGTGGCGGAGTGGGTGTCGCGGGTCCAGGTGCCGGGCACGGTGCGGGTGCAGGTCGACATCGACCCGTACAGCTTCCTTTAGGCGACGCCGGTCCCGGCCACCTCGATGTCGGTCCAGGAGAAGTCGTTGCCCTTGAACAGCAGCGGCACGCCATGCGTTCGGGCGCAGGCGTAGGACATGCAGTCGGCAAGGTTGAGCTGCGCCGGATGGCCCCGGCCTTTGCCATAGGCGGCGAAGGCGGCGACGGCTGCGGTCGCTGTGCCGCCGTCGATCGGGATGACCGTGATCCCGGCTTCGTCGAGCAGCATATGGATCAGGGCTTCAGCCCGGATCGGGGCGAGCTTGAGCAGTGTGGAGAGGCGCATCGCCGCCTCGAGGATCACGAGGCCCGAGGTCAGGCGCCGTTCGGCCCGCGAGAGGAGATTGGTGTAGCGGGCCGCATCCGGCTCATCGGCGATCAGGGCGACGATCACCGACGTGTCGACGAACATCAATGGCCCCACATCTCGTCGATCTCGTCCTTGGTCATGGCACGCCCGCCCGGCCCGGATTCCGCAGCGGCGATGGCCGCGATCCGAGCGATGCGATCGGCGAGGGGCTCCTTCTCCGCCTCGCGACGCAGCTCGGCTTCCAGGGCCTGGATGACGGCCTCGGTCATGGTCACCTTGCGCCTTGTGGCCAGTTCCCGGGCCAGCGCACGCGCGCGGTCGTCACGGATCTGCAGCGTCACGATAGGATCTCCGCAGTGGATGGAACCGGCTATCCATACATCACTATATCGCTATCCATACATCACTATATCGCTATCCATACGCTGGTTGTGAAGACCGACATCAGCCTTTCGCCGGGGCGTGGCTGGCGCGCAGGGGCAGCTCTGGCAGGAACAGGATCGCCACGAAGGCGGCGGCGATGACACCGGTGCCGGCCAGGAAGGTGGTGGCGATGGCCTGGCGGTACAGCTCGACCGCGGCGGCATGCGCTTCGGGCGGCAGCGTGGCCAATTGCTGGAGCCCGGCCTGGGCCAGGCCCTCGGTGCTGGCGGCAACGCGCAACTGCCCGGCCAGCACCGCGCCCGCCGCGGCCACGCCGATGGCGCCGCCCAGCGAGCGGCAGAAGGCCAGGGTGGCGGTGGCGGCGCCCAGATCCTCGCGCGGCACGGCGTTCTGCACGGCGATGGTCATGTTCGGCATCACCAGGCCGAGGCCGATGCCGATCGCGATCAGCGCCGGCTCGATCACCGGGATGCCCTGGGCGGTCGCGGCCGCCCAGCTCAGCCAGGCGAAGGCCAGCGTCGCCAGGGCCAGCCCGCCGGTCTGCGCCGGCTTGTAGCGGCCGGAGCGCAGCAGCACCCGGCCGTTGAAGATCGAGGCGGCGACCAGGCCCAGCATCAGCGGCCCGGTCAGCAGGCCGGAGCGGGCGGCGCTGACCCCCAGTACCAGCTGGAAGAACAGCGGGAAGAACACGCTGGCGGCCAGCATGCCCATGAAGGTCAGAGCCAGCACCAGGCAGCCGACGGCGAAGACGCGGTTGCGGCGCAGATGCAGCGGCAGCACCGGGTCGGGGAAGCGGCGGGCATGGGCGACGAACAGCACCGCCAGCGCCAGCACGGCGGTGCCGATGCCGAGGATCTCCGGCGAGGTCCAGGCGAATTGCGATCCGCCGAGGGTGAGGACCAGCAGGAAGGCGGTGGTCGCGCTGGTCAGCAGCGCGGCGCCGAGATAGTCGATCCGCCTCTCGCGAGCCCGGTGCGGGCGGCGCAGGGCGCGATGGACCACCGCCAGCGCCACGGCGCCGACCGGCAGGTTGACGAAGAAGATCCAGTGCCAGGACAACAGATCGGTGATGGTGCCGCCCAGCACCGGCCCGATGACGCTGCACACCGCGAACACCGCCGCGACCGATCCCTGGCGGCGGCCGCGCTGAGCCGGGGGCACCAGGTCGCCGATGGTGGCCTGGGCCAGCGGCAGCAGCCCGCCGGCGCCAAGCCCCTGCACCGCGCGGAAGGCGATCAGCTGCGCCATGCTCTGGGCCAGGCCGCACAGCGCCGAGCCCAGCAGGAACAGCAGCACGGCCAGGGTCAGCATCGGCTTGCGGCCGTGCTGGTCGCTCAGCTTGCCGTAGAGCGGCATCACCGCGGTCGAAGCCAGGACATAGGCCGTCACCACCCACGACAGATGGGTGCCGCCACCCAAATCGCCGACGATGCTGGGCAGGGCGGTGGCGACGATATTCTGGTCGAGCGCACTGAGCCCGAGCACGATCATCAGCCCGACCAGCACGAAGCGGATCTCTCGGGACGTCGCGTCCGGCTCGGCCGCCGGGTCAGGGGGCGTCATTCGCCGAGCCTGACCAGCGCCGGGATCGCGGCCGCGATCGCCTGCCGCTCCGCCGGCGACAGGAGGTCCAGACGACGGGCCAGCCAGTCGGTGCGTTGGCGCCGCAGCGCTTCGACCCGCCGCTCGCCTTCGGCGGTCGCGATCAGGCCGGTGCGGCGGCGGTCCTGCGGGTCGGGTGGGGTGCGGGTAACCAGCCCGGCCGCCTCCAGCTGCTTGACATGGCCGCTGACGGTCGGGCCGCGCAGCCCCTCGATCTCGGCCAGGGCGCCGACTCCGATCCCGGGCGACTTGATGATCAGGACCAGCAGCAGGTTCTGCAGCGGCGAGATGTCTCCGTATTGGGTCTCCCGCCGCAGCCGCCGGTACAGCCGCGCCAGCGCCGGCCGCATCGCTTCGGCCAGGATGTCTGAGGCGCCGGATGGCGCCGGATCCGTGGAAGTCATGGCTGCGTTCCGGATATATAGATAGGTTGCCTATCTATATATCCGGTCGAGGATGTCCTGCAATGATTCAGGCGTTGCGGCGCGTCAGCGCGGCGGTTCGCTCAACTCCAGCCGGTTGCCGGCCGGGTCGCGGGTGAACAGGCGACGATAGTCCACGGGCGGCCGCGGATCGTCTTCGACTGGCGCCCCAGCTTCGCGCAGCCGGGCCTCGGCCGACTCCAGATCGGCGACGATCAGGCAGAGATGGCGGTCCGCCGCCAACTGCTCGGCCCGGCCGGGCGCGTCCGGCGACAGGTGGATCTCGGCGCTGCCGACCCGCAGCCAAGCGCCCTGGCTGCGCCGGCCCTGTGGCTTCGGCAGCGGCTTCAGCCCCAGGGTCTCGACATAGAAGCGCACCGTCTCGGCCTCCAGCCCGGCCGGGAAGGTCAGGTTGACATGGTGCAGGGCGAGGATGGTCATTCGCCGACCTAGTTGTCGGGCCGCCCCAGCAGCGATGCGAAGGCGGCCAGCACGGTGGCGTAGACGTCGCGTTTGAACGGCACGATCTCGGCCAAGACCCGGTCCGGCGCCGACCAGCGCCAAGCGTCGAACTCCGGATGCTCGGTCTCGATGTCGATGTCGCTGTCCGCGCCCAGGAAGCGCAGCGCCACCCAGCGCTGCTCCTGGCCGCGATAGCGCCCGCCCCAGACCTTGCCGACCAGATGGTCCGGCAGGTCGTAGCGCACCGACTCCGGCGCCTCGGCCAGGAACTCGGCGCGGTCGGTGCCGATCTCTTCCTTCAGCTCGCGGAAGGCGGCCTCGCGCACCGTCTCGCCCTTGTCGATGCCGCCCTGCGGCATCTGCCAGCCGTCGGGCGTGTCGCGACGGCGCGCCACGAAGACGCGGCCGTCGCGATCGAGCAGCATGATGCCGACGCAGGGCCGGTAGGGCAGGGAGTCCCTCGGTTTGTCCGGCGTCGGCATGGTTCGGCGGCCTAGCCCGCCTGCCCCTTCTGGAACAGCGCCAGGCCGCGCAGCAGGTCGAGCGCCCGCGACAGCTGGTAGTCGACATCCGCGGGCTTGTTCGCATCGGCCGCGCCGTCGGTGGGCGGCGACGCCGCCTTGTCCTGGCCCGGGGTGGCGGGCTTGTCGGTCTGGGCGCCACCGCCCGCCGGCGGGGTCGCCGGGGCCTTCTGGTCGGCGCCGCCCTCGGCCGGCGCCGTCTGCTTGTTGTCGTTGTTCAGCGCGCCCTTCAGGTCGGCCTCGCGGTAGCCGCGCATCTGCGCGATCTCCTCGATCCGGGCCTGCTGCACCTCGATGTCCGGGGTGATGCCGAGCTGCTGGATCGACCGGCCGGACGGGGTGTAGTAGCGCGCCGTGGTCAGCCGCATCGCGCCATGGCCCGGCAGCGGGATGATGGTCTGGACCGAGCCCTTGCCGAAGCTCTGCGTCCCCATCAGCACGGCGCGGTGGTGGTCCTGCAGCGCGCCGGCCACGATCTCCGACGCCGAGGCGGAGCCGCCATTGATCAGCACCACCAGCGGCAGGCCGTCGGCCAGGTCGCCCGGGGTGGCGTTGTAGCGCTGCGCCTGGTCGGCCTTGCGCGACCGGGTCGACACGATCTCGCCCTTGTCGATGAAGGCGTCGGACACGGCGATGGCCTGGTCCAGCAGGCCGCCCGGGTCGTTGCGCAGGTCGAGGACATAGCCCTGCAGCTTGTCGCCGAGCTTCTTCTTGATGTCGGCGATGCCGCGCTTCAGCCCGTCCTCGGTACGTTCGGTGAAGCTGGTGATACGGATGTAGCCGACGTCGCCCTCGGTCCGCCAGCGCACCGATTCCACCGGGATGGTCGCGCGCGCCAGGGTCAAGTCGAAGGGCTCGGTGTCGCCGCGGCGGACGGTGATGACGATGTTGCTGCCCACCGGGCCGCGCATCTTATCGACCGCCTCGTTGAGGCTCATATTGACGATCGGCTTGCCGTCGATGGCGATGATCAGGTCGCCGGCCTGGACCCCGGCCTTGGCGGCGGGGGTGTCGTCGATCGGCGACACCACCTTCACCACCCCGTTCTCCATCGTCACCTCGATTCCGAGGCCGCCGAAGCTGCCGCGGGTCTGGGACTGCATGTCCTGGAACTCGTCTGAGTTCAGGAAGTTGGAGTGCGGGTCCAGTGAGGTCAGCATGCCGTTGATCGCGGCCTCGATCAGCTGCTTGTCGCTGACCTGCTCGACATATTCCGCGCGCACCCGCTCGAACACCTCGCCGAACAGGTCGAGCTGCTTGTAGGTGTCGGTCGAATCATTGCTCGTCGCGGCCTTGTCGGGCGCCTTGTCCTGCGCCCAGCCTTCGAAGGTCAAGGTATGCCCGCCGACAAAGGCCAGGCCCATCAGGGCCCCGATGGCGACGGCGCTCAGGTGCTTCTTCATGCTTGCCCTCGCTGGCGGCCAGGTCGCCAGGCGCTCGAGTCAATCGGCCGACCGGCCGTCTCCGGAACGGAGGGGCGGCTGGCCAGGGTGGACGCCCGTCGATGATATCTGCCGGGTTTCGGCGGGATCAAGTTACCTGACGTCCATATTTACGGTTTCGCGTCACCATGCCGCCCGATTGTGTCGGTCAGGCGGCGTCGATGAGGCTGCGCCCGGTCATCTCGTCCGGCTGCGCCAGCCTCATCAGCGCCAGCAGGGTCGGCGCCACATCTGCCAGCTTGCCGTCGTGCAGCGCGCGCCTCGGTCCCGGCGCGTTGACCAGGATCACCGGCACCTTGTTCAGCGTGTGCGCGGTGTGCGGGCCGCCGGTGGTGGGATCGCGCATCAGCTCGGCATTGCCGTGGTCGGCGGTGACGAGCATGGCCCCGCCCTGGCGCCGCACCGCGGCCTCGACCTTGCCGAGGCAGGTGTCAACCGTCTCGCAGGCCTTGATCGCCGCCGCCAGGATGCCGGTATGACCGACCATGTCCGGGTTGGCGAAGTTGACCACCACCAGGTCGTATTTGCCGCTGTCGATCGCCGCGACCAGCTTCGCGCACACCTCGGGCGCCGACATCTCCGGCTGCAGGTCGTAGGTCGCAACCTTCGGCGAGGGCACCATGATGCGATCCTCGCCGGGGAATTGCTTCTCCTCGCCGCCGTTGAAGAAGAAGGTGACGTGTGGGTATTTCTCGGTCTCGGCGGTGCGCAGCTGGGTCTTGCCGGCCTCGGCCACCACCTCGCCCAGGCCCTTGTCGATCGATTTCGGCGGGAAGATCGCCGACATGAAGCGGTTCAGCAGGTCGGAATACTCGACCAGGCCGCAGGCATCGGCGAAGCGGACCGGGGTGCGGGCGAAGCCGTCGAAGGCCGGGTCCAGCAGCGCCTGCAGGATCTCGCGCACCCGGTCGGCGCGGAAATTGGCGCACAGCACGCCGTCGCCGTCCTTCATGCCGGCATAACCGCCGATCACGCTCGGCAGGATGAACTCGTCGCCGGTGTCGGCGCGATAGGCGGCCTCGACCGCGGCGACCGGGTCCGGCGCCCCCTCGCCTCTGGCCTCGGCGACGGCGCGATAGGCCTTCTCCACCCGTTCCCAGCGCTTGTCGCGGTCCATGGCGTAGTAGCGCCCGTCGACCGTGGCCACGCGGGCGTTCGGCAGCCCGTCGATATCCTTCAGGAAGCGGCGTAGATAATCGGCGCCGGCGCGGGGTGGGGTGTCGCGGCCGTCGGTGTAGGCGTGGACCGCGACCGGCACCCCGGCCTCGGCAACGATCCTGGCCAGCGCTGCGATCTGGTCCTGATGCGCATGCACGCCGCCGGGCGACAGCAGGCCCATCAGGTGACAGGTGCCGCCGGAGGCCTTCAGCGCCTCGATATGCTTCCGCAGCGCCTTGGCCTTGGCCAGCGAGCCGTCGGCGATGGCGTTGAAGATCATCTGCAGGTCCTGGAACACCACCCGGCCGGCGCCGAGATTCATGTGCCCGACCTCGGAATTGCCGATCTGTCCGTGCGGCAGGCCGACGGCCTCCTCGCTGGCCTGCAGGAAGGCGTGCGGCTCGGCGGCCCACAGCCGGTCGAAATTCGGCGTGTCGGCCAGGCGCACGGCGTTGTCCGCCTCCTCCTCGCGCCAGCCCCAGCCGTCGAGGACGCACAGGACGACGGGCCGAGGGGCGTGTGGACGGGGTGGGGGCGCTGCGCTCATCGCATGTCCTTTCGCGGAATCCGCCCTTCATGTATCGATTGGCGCCGCCGGCACAAGGGCGTTTCGCCCCGGCGGCGCGAACGGAGGCGGCATGTTCGACACCCGGTGGCTTTCTGTGGCCCTGCTGCTCGCCGGCTGTGCCGGTCCCGTGGTCGGCGCCGCCTATGATGCCAAGGATCCGGTCGACCGCTGGCAGGCGGCGCTGCGGGCCAATGCCGCGCGCTATGTCTGCGGCGCGGCGCTGGAGGAGGGGCGGGAGAGCCGGCTGGCCGACACCATGGTCGAGGCCCAACGCCAGGCGACCGCGGCGCTGGCGAAGCGGGGGGACACGGTACCGACCGATCCGGAGGTGCTGGGCGACATCGCCTCCCGCCGCACGCAGCAGGAGCGGGTGGTGCGCGATGCGGTCGCAGCGCGCGGCTGCTCCGATCCGCAGATCATGGACCTGATCGGCTTGGCCGAACGTTTGTCCGCCGGTCAGGCCTGACCTGCCAGAGATTTTGACGGAGGAAGCGATGCGCATCACGCGCCTCGGATCGGCCGCGGTGGTCGCGGTTCTCGCCCTCGGGGGCTGCAACGAGCAGGGCTATATCGACCCTGGCTACCCCGGCCAATCCGGCTACCCCGGCTATTCCAGCTATTCCGGGCCGGGGCGGGTGCCGCAGCAGGCGGGCTATGCCGGCGATGCGCTGCAGCGCTACGACGCCATGGTCCGGGCCGAGGCCGCGGCCCGGTCCTGCCGGGTGCGGCTCGACCCGCGGCAGGAGCAGCGTTTCGGACAGGTGCTGTCGCAGGCGGAATCCGATGCGGCGGGGCAGCTCGCTGATGCCTCGGGCGCGCCCGGCGGCGAGTCCGCGGTCTGGCAGGAGCTCGGCTCCCGGCGCGCGGCGAATGAGCGCGACGCCGCCAGCCTGGCCCGCCAGCGCGGCTGCAACTCCGGCCCGGTGGAGGAACTGATCGGCGCTTATCGCAACTTCGCGGCGACGGGGTGAGGGTCTCAGGGTCCGAACAGGACCTGGAACATGATACGTCCGGGAACAGCGAAGGCGACGATCAGCGGGATCCCGAGGGCGAAGTAAGCGATCCTCCGCATGATCCGACTATGGCGTTCGATGTCGTGGCGTCGGGCCGCGGCGACCGCCTGCCACAGGCTGACGAGGGTGAGCACCGCGAGCAGGTGGAGCCAGCTCACCGGCCCGACATGCGGCGGGATGGGCCGGTCCAGGATGAGCAGGGCGCTGACGCAGGCGCCAATCAGCGCCGCGACCCAGATCCAGCCCGTGGCGCGATGGCGAGGCGTCCCCTTCGGCAGGATCAGCTGCAGCGGCGCCAGGACGACCGCGACGCAGACCGCGGCGACATGAAGCTGGATGACGAGCGGCGCGTCCAGCAGCGGCGCAAGCGACACGACCATTCCCCTTCTTGTCATGCCCGGGCTTGATCGGGCATCCAGAGACTGTCGACATCTTCTGGATTGCCGGGTCAAGCCCGGCAATGACAGCAAAGGATGGGTCCTTCCCTAAGCCCGATGATACGGATGGCCGCTCAGGATGGTCTGGGCGCGGTAGATCTGCTCCGCCAGCATCGTCCGGGCCAGCATGTGCGGCCAGGTGAGGCGGCCGAAGGACAGCAGCAGATCGGCGCGGTCGCGCACCGCATCGTCATGGCCGTCGGCACCGCCGATCAGGAAGGCGGCCTCGGCCCGGCCCTCGTCACGCCAGCGGCCGAGCAGGCGAGCGAAGCCGGCGCTGTCGAGATCGCGGCCGCGCTCGTCCAGCGCCACCATGGCGGCGCCGGCCGGCATGATGGCCAACAGCAGCGCGGCCTCTTCCCGCTTCAGCGCGGCKCCGGACAGCGCCTTGCGAGCCTCGACCTCGCGCAGGGTCAGCGGCCAGGCGGAGCGGCCGGCATAATCGTCGAACAGATCGCGCAACGGCCCCGGACGGGAGCGGCCGACCGCGGCAATGGTCAGCCGCATCTGAGAACCGTCGGGATCAGGCCATGCCAGCGATGCGGGTCACCCGCTCGGCGTCGTCGTCCCACATCTTCTCGAGGGCGTAGAAATCGCGCACCTCGGGGCGGAACAGATGGACGACCACGTCGCCGGCGTCGATCAGCACCCAATCGCCGCGCGCCTGACCCTCGACCTGGACCGGGCCGGGCGCCAGCGGCTTCAGCTTCTCCAGCAGGTGGTCGGCCATGGCGGCGACCTGGCGCGAGGAGCGGCCGGTGGCGATGATCAGGCTGTCGGCGATGGAGGACCGGCCGGTCAGGTCGATGACGACCAGATCTTCGGCCTTGTCGTCGTCGAGCGACGTCAGAGCAGTTTCAAGCAGGGGCCGGGCAAGGCTGGCGGCGAGACCCGGCGGCAGACGCCCGGCTTCGGCCCGGGGCGTCTCGGTGTTCGGTCGTATGGCGTTCACCTCATGGTTGTGCGGCGACACGGCGCTGATGCGCCGCGGCGTCGGCGGGGTCGGGGCGAAGCTGCCGCGCGGCCCTCAGCGCCGTGGCCGAGGCCGGGTGACGCTTCGCCAGGAAGAACACCCAGGCCGGTGCGGCCGTTCCGGCCAATGCCCGGGTGTGATCCTGATCGATGCGAGCCCGCGCGAATCGCTGCGCCGCCAATCCCGACAACGCTCTTAGAGAATAGGTAGGACGGTCGTATACGGCAACCGGCACGGTCTCGAAGATTTTTGTCCAGCGCTGCCAGTGACGGATCTGCGCCAGGTTGTCGGCGCCCATCAGCCACACGAACTCGGTCCGCGGGAAGCGGGCGGCCAGCGCCCGCAACGTGTCGGCGGTGTAGCGGGTGCCGAGCTCGGCCTCGATCCCGGTGACGACGATGCGTGGGTGGCGGGCGACGCGGCGGGCGGAGTCGATCCGCTCGGCGAAGGGTGCCATGCCGGCGGCCGGCTTCAGCGGGTTCTGCGGCGACACCAGCCACCACACGGCGTCCAGCCCCAGCCGCTTCATCGCCTCGCGGCTGATGTGCCGGTGCCCGTCATGCGCCGGGTTGAACGACCCGCCGAGCAGCCCGACGCGGCAGCCGTCCCAGATCCGGCCGTGCCGGGGATTGGGCGGGGTCAGCATGGCGACGTTCCGGCGCCGGGTAGGCTGAGTTCGCCGAGGCGAACCCAACAATCCGCCGATGCTCTTGCCGACGACCATGTTGGGTTCGCTTGCCGCGAACCCAACCTACGAACAGGAGCCTGCATTCAAGGGCGCGTCTGGCCGGTGCCGCGGACGAGGTATTTGTAGCTCGTCAGCTGCTCGGTGCCGACCGGACCGCGGGCGTGCAGCCGGCCGGTGGCGATGCCGATCTCGGCGCCCATGCCGAATTCGCCGCCATCGGCGAACTGGGTCGAGGCGTTGACCAGCACGATGGCGCTGTCGACCCGGGTCAGGAACGCCTCGGTCGCGGCCTCGTCGGCGGTGACGATGCCGTCGGTGTGGTGGCTGCCATGCAGGTTGACGTGCTCGATCGCGGCGTCGAGGCCGTCCACCGTCTTCACCGACAGGATGGCGTCGAGATATTCGGTGTCCCAGTCGTCGTCGGAGGCGGCGACGACGCGCGGGTCGATCGCCTGGACCACGGTGTCGCCGCGGATCTCGCAGCCGGCCTCGATCAGGTCGTCCAGGATGGGCCGCAGCATCGTCCCGGCGACGCTGCGGTCGATCAGCAGCGTCTCGGTCGCGCCGCAGACGCCGGTGCGCCGCATCTTGGCGTTGTAGACCACGCGCCGCGCCATCTCCGGGTCTGCGGCCTCGTGCACATAGGTGTGGCAGATGCCGTCCAGGTGCCACAGCACCGGGATCCGGCTGTCCGCCGCCACCCGGGCGGTCAGCGACTTGCCGCCGCGCGGGATGACGACGTCGACGAACTCGGTCAGGCCCAGCAGCTCGCCGACCGCGGCGCGGTCGCGGGTCGGCACCAGCTGCACCGCGCTGCGCGGCAGCCCGGCCTTCTTCAGCCCGTGCCCGACCGCGGCGGCGATGGCTGTGGAACTGCGGAAGCTCTCCGACCCGCAGCGCAGGATGCAGGCGTTGCCGGATTTCAGGCACAGCGCCGCGGCGTCGGCGGTGACGTTGGGCCGACTCTCGAAGATCACGCCGATGACGCCAAGCGGCACCCGCACGCGCTGGAAGCGCAGCCCGTTCGGCTGGGTCCAGTCGGCCAGCACCGTGCCGATCGGGTCGGGCAGGGCGGCCACGGCCTCAAGCCCCCGGGCGATCGCCTCGATCCGCGCCTCGTCCAGCGCCAGCCGGTCGAGGAAGGACCCGGCGACGCCGTTCCGCCGCGCCTCCGCCATGTCCTCGGCATTGGCCGCCAGGATCAGGTCGCGGTCGTCACGGATCGCCGTCGCCGCCGCCGCCAGCGCCGCATCCTTCTGCGGTCGCGCCGCCAGGGCCAGCGCGGCGGCGGCGCTGCGCGCGGCGGCGCCCAGGCGGCGCATCAGCTCGGCGGTGGTCTCGGTGTCGGCGTCGAACAGGGCGGTCATCGTGCAGGCTTCCAGGGTCGATGCCGCAGCCTAGCGCAGAGTTTCGCCGGTTTCACTGCGCTTCGGCCCCAGGGGTGCTATGCCCGTTATGGCTGCGGTCCTCAGCCGGGCCGCGGATCTCGGCCAGGTTCAGGGCGGTGTTGATCACCCCGATATGGCTGAAGGCCTGCGGGAAGTTGCCGAGCTGGCGCCGCGCGATCGGATCGTACTCCTCCGCCAGCAGGCCGACATCGTTGGCCAGGCCGAGCAGGCGTTCGTACAGCACGGTGGCACGGTCGACGGCGCCGATCATGGCCAGCGCGTCGGCCAGCCAGAAGCTGCAGACCAGGAAAGTGCCCTCCTCGCCGGCCAGGCCGTCGACGCCCGACTCCGTCTCGTAGCGCCGGGCCAGGCCGTCGATGGTCAGCTCGCGCTCGATCGCCTCGACCGTGCCGATCACCCGCGGGTCGTCCGGCGGCAGGAAGCCCACCATCGGGATCTGCAGCAGCGCCGCGTCCAGCATCTCGGAGCCGTAGGATTGGGTGAAGCTGTTGCGCTTCTCCGAGAAGCCCTTGGTGCAGATCTCGGCATGGATACGGTCGCGTAGCGCCCGCCAGGCCTTGACCGGCCCCTCCAGCCCAAACTGCTCGACCGCCTTGATCGAGCGGTCGAAGGCGACCCAGGCCATCACCTTGCTGTGCACGAAATGCCGCCGGGGCCCGCGGATCTCCCACAGCCCCTCATCCGGCTTGTCCCAGATCTTCTCGAGATAACCCAGCAGCACCCGCTGCACCCGCCAGGCATCGTGCGGATGGGTCAGGTGCTTCTTGCGAGCGACATGGATGGCGTCCAGCAGCTCGCCATAGACGTCGAGCTGCAGTTGGGCGTGGGCGCCATTGCCGATGCGAACCGGCTTGCTGCCCTCGTAGCCGGCCAGCCATGGGATCTCCAGCTCGGTCAGCCGGCGCTCCCCGCCCAGCCCGTACATGATCTGCAGCTGCTCCGGCCGTCCGGCCGCGGCCCGGCGCAGCCAGTCGCGCCAGGACGCCGCTTCTTCGGTGAAGCCGGCGCCGAGCAGGGCGTAGAGGGTCAGGGTCGCGTCGCGGATCCAGCAGTAGCGGTAGTCCCAGTTGCGCTCGCCGCCGATCTCCTCGGGCAGTGAGGTGGTCGCGGCGGCGACGATGCCGCCGGTCGGCGCATAGGTCAGGGCCTTGAGAGTGAGGGCGGAGCGCAGCACCGCCTCGCGGTAGGGCCCGTCATAGGTGCAGTGATGGGCCCAGCCATGCCACCAGGTCTCGGTGTCGGTCAGCGACCGGAACGGGTCGATGCCGCCGGGCTCCGGCAGGTGCGACGGGTACCAGGTCAGGATGAAGGGCAGGCGGTCGCCGGCCTCGACGGTGAAATCGCCCACCGTCTTCATCGATTCGCCATGCAGCGGGATCGGCGACCGGAAGCGCAGCGCGTCGGGCCCGGCGATGGCGACGATGCCGTCCGGCCGGTGCCGCACCCAGGGCACGATGCGGCCATAGTCGAAGCGGAACGCCGCCTCCATCCGCATCGGCACGCTACCGCTGCGGCCCTCGACCAGGCGGACGATCGAGATCTCGTCCTCGCGGTGCGGGAAGGGCATGAAGTCGATCAGCGCGACGGTGCCGGACTCGGTCTCGAACTCGGTCTCCAGCACCAGCGTGTTGTCGCGGTAGCGCCGGCGCGTCCGGGCGGCGGTATGGCTTTCCGGCGCGATCTGCCAATGGCCGTTCTCGGTATCGCCCAGCAGGCGGGCGAAGCAGGCGTCGGAATCGAAGCGCGGCAGGCACAGCCAGTCGATCGACCCGTCGCGGCCGACCAACGCGGTGGTGCGGCAGTTGCCGATGATGGCGTAGTCCTCGATCCGCCCGGCCGGGCCCGTGAAGCGCCCCTCGGTGCGCACCCGCGGCTGCTTGCCTGTGGCCTGCTTCTCGGTGCCGTCGGCGTCCGGGGTGGGAACCGCGTCCGGGTGCCCTGTCGTTGGCGCCATGTCGATCTCCGCTGTGTCGTCATGCCGGGGAAGGGTGGAGACGGCCGGTTTGTTCCGCTGCGCTGACAGCTTACACCGTGACGGAACGCCGCGCGCCGGGCCGGCTGCGATCGATCCGATCACCATAGCCGCCCCGATCGCGATGTCGAATAATGTGCGGCCCGACTCCTTGCGTCGGACGCGCAGCCGCCTCCCGTTATTGCAATCTTTGACGTTGTCTTCTCAGGAACGGGCCCCAATCTTCTGATTATGCAGGCGTTGCGCATCCTGGCCCTGATTGCGGCCGTACTCGCGGCGCCGTACGGGACCCTCTCGGCGGCTGATGCGCCGATTCGTCTCGACGCGCTGCTCGACCAGCTCCGGACCGCCCAAGATCCGGCGGAGGCGCAGCGGCTGGAGCGGCAGATCTGGACCCAATGGCTGACCTATGAAGGGGCCGACCCTCTGGTGCCGAACCTGCTGCAGCGCGGCAACTCTGCCCTGCAGCAGCGCGACTATGCCCTGGCCGAAGCCGCCTTCACCGCGGTGGTGGAGCGGGCTCCGGATTTCGCCGAGGGCTGGGACCGCCGCGCGGTGGTGCGCTTCCTGCGTGGCGATTGTGATGGTGCGGTCAGGGATATCAGCCAAACCCTGACGTTGGAGCCGCGGCATTTCGGGGCGCTGTTCGGCCTCGGCCTGTGCCGGATCCTGCAGGGCGACCACCAGGCCGCGCTGGACGCCTTCGAGCGGGTGCTGGCGGTGGACCCTCACTACGCCCCGGCGCTGAGCCAGGCGGCGCTGATGCGCAAATATCTCACCGGCTATCCGCTCTGACCCGGTTCGCCTCTTGCCGAGGGGCCGGGCCGGACCGATCTCCATCCCATGCGCCGCATCCTCGCCCTGCTGCTGATGGTGGTGTTCGTCCTGGCCGGCCCAGCCGTGGCCCAGGACCGGGCAGCGCAGCTGGATGCGCTGTTCGACAGGCTGAAGACGGTGGCGCCGGAGGATGAGCCGGCGCTGCAGACCGAGATCTGGCAGCTCTGGTTCGCCTATGACGGCAGGGATCCGGACGTCCCGGGGCTGCTGGAGCGCGGCAACACCGCGATGGCGACCGACGACTACGCTGTGGCCGAGGCTGCCTTCACCGCGGTGATCGAGCGCGACCCAGTCTTTGCCGAGGGTTGGAACCGGCGGGCCACCGTGCGCTATCTGCGCGGCAACATCCAGGGCTCGATCGCCGACATCGATCAGGTGCTGGCACGCGAGCCCCGCCATTTCGGCGCGCTGTCGGGCCTCGGCCTGTGCCGGATCAAGCTCGGCGATATCCCGGGTGCGATCGACGCCTATCAGCGGGTGCTGATCATCGACCCGCAGATGGCCACCGCCCACGCCCAGATCGAGCGGCTGAAGAAGCTCCAGGCGGGAGATCCGATCTGAGGCCAACCCGAAGGCGCGACCGTCAGTGGATGGTGCCGGCCGGCTTGGCCGGGGCGGGGGCGGTCTCGCGGGTCGGGCCGGCATGGTGATGCACCAGGCGCCAGCCCTCGGGCTCGCGGCTGAACACGTTGGTGGCCGCCAGCCGGTTGTCGCCGATCTTCTCGATGCACAGCACGATGGCGGTGTCGCCATAGTCCAGCACCCGCGCCGCGTCGACGGCGATGCGCGGCGGGTCCTTCAGGATCGCGACCCAGCTCTTCATCACCGCCTCGCGTCCGGCCAGCACCGGCCAGCCCGGGTGGATGCAGGCGACGGGCTGGCGGCGCGACCACAGCGCCTCCATGGCCGCCGCATCGCCCTGCGCCAGGGCGGCGTAAAAGGCTTGGTTGGCTGCGATCGGGGAGCTGGTCATCGGCGGCCGGTCAATCCTCGATCCAGGCGATGCGCAGGACGTTGGTGTTGCCGGGGGTGCCGAAGGGCACGCCGGCCGTCACCACGATACGCTGCCCGGCACTGCCGAAGCCATCATGCCTGGCCAGGCGGCAGGCCTTGCCGACCATCTCGGTGAAGTTGTTGACATCCTCGGTGTGCACCGCATGCACGCCCCAGCACAGCCCCATGCGGCGGGCGGTCTGCAGGTTCGAGGTCAGGCACAGGATCGGCACTTCCGGCCGCTCGCGTGCCGCCCGCAGCGTGGTCGAGCCCGAGGTGGTATAGGTCGCGATCGCCACCGCGCCGATGGTGTGCGCCACCTGCCGCGCCGCCGCCGAGATGGCGTCAGCCGAGGTGTTCTCCGGGTCGTAATGCACCGCGTCCAGGATGGTTCGGTAGATCGGGTCCTTCTCCACCCGCCGGGCGATGCGGTCCATCATCGTCACCGCCTCGAGCGGGAAATCGCCCGACGCGGTCTCGGCCGACAGCATCACCGCATCGGCGCCGTCGAACACGGCGGTGGCGACGTCGGAGGCCTCGGCCCGGGTCGGGGTCGGGGACATGATCATGCTCTCGAGCATCTGGGTCGCCACGATCACCGGCTTGCCGGCCTGGCGCGAGGCGCGGATGATCCGCTTCTGCAGCGACGGCACGTCCTCGGCCGGCATCTCGACGCCGAGGTCGCCGCGGGCGACCATCACCGCGTCGGTCAGCTCGACCAGCTCGTCCAGGTGCTGGATCGCCGCCGGCTTCTCCAGCTTGACGATCACCTGGGCCCGGCCGGCGATCAGCTTGCGCGCCTCGGCCACGTCCTCCGGCCGCTGCACGAAGGACAGCGCCACCCAGTCGACGTCGATGTCGAGGGCGAAGCGCAGGTCGTCGCGGTCCTTGTCGGTCAGCGGCGATAGCGGCAGCACCGCGTTCGGCACGTTGACGCCCTTGCGGTCGGACAGGCGCGACCCGGCCTCGACCACGGTGTCGGCGAAGTCCGGGCCGCAATCGACGACCTTGAGGCGCACCTTGCCGTCATCCAGCAGCAGCGCCTGCCCGGGCTCGATCGCTGCGAAGATCTCGGGATGCGGCAGGGTCACGCCGGTGGCGTCGCCGGTGCGCGGCTGCAGCGACAGGCGGAAGCTCTGGCCCTCGGTCAGCTTGACCGGGCCGTCGGCGAAGGTGCCGAGGCGCAGCTTCGGGCCCTGCAGGTCGGCCATCACCGCGATCGGGTGGTCGAACTCCCGCTCGACCTCGCGGATCAGGGCCAGCCGGGCGGCGTGGTCTTCCTGCTTGCCGTGGCTGAAGTTCAGGCGGAAGACGTCGACGCCCGCCTCGAACAGCTTGCGGATCGCCTCGGCCGAACTGGTGGCAGGGCCCAGCGTGGCGACGATCTTGGTCTGGCGCGTGCGGCGGAACGACGGGCGCTTCTTCGGCATGGCTGGACTCCCGATCACGTGCCGGCATTGCTGAGCCCAGGCAGACCCGACTGCGCCGACGGGCGGGAAGAAATCACATCCGCGGCTCTTCGCCAACGTCGAATGTGCGCGGAGCTTCGGATATTACGCGGACTTAATATTTCGCCAAGGGCCGGATACGCACGGATTCATGCGGCTTCGGGGCTGGTGTTGCGGATCAGCCACGCACCGTATTTTGCCGTTGCAGCACTGCCGTCGCGGCCTCCAGCTCGGCCGTTCGGACCAGCAGGTAGTCGGTATCGTAGGTCGAGATCACGAAGATGCTGATGCCGGCCTCGGCCAGCGGCGCCGCGAGTCGGGACAGGATGCCGGTCAGGGCGAAGTCGAGCGGCCCCTCGACCTTGAATCCGCGCCAGCCGCGCTCGGCCTTCGCGTCCGTGGGCAACCGCGCCTCCGGGCAGACGACCGACAGCTCGTCGCGGGTGCGGCTGACGGTGACGAAGGGATCGGACCAGTCGACCCAGCTGGGTAGGGGCGCTTCCGCCGGCAGCCGGGCCACGGCCAGGGTCTCCGGCAGCAGGCTGAGGGTGAGGCGGCTCTCGGCCATCGCTCAGGCCTTCCGCGCCAAGAGGATGCCGGCCAGCACCAGGGCGCCACCCAGGCCCTGGGCCGGGCCCAGCGGCTCGGCCAGGACGATCCAGGCCAGGGCCGCTGCCGCGACCGGCTGGATCAGCAGGGTGAGGGAGGAGAAGGCCGCCGGCAGCCAGGCCAGCGCATAGGTGATCAGGCTCTGCCCGGCGACCTGCGAGACCCAGGACAGGCCGATCAGGATGGCCCAGCCGTACAGCGTCGGCGGCAGCAGGGTCGGTTCCAGCAGCAGCGCCAGCGGCAGCGTCGCCGCGGCGGCGACGGCGCTGGTCCACAGCATGATGGTGGCGACGGAGAAGCGGTCGCGCAGCCGGCCGACCGCCAGGATGTAGCCGCCGTAGAACACCGCGGCGAGGGCGGCCAGGGCGTCGCCGGCCAACGCGCCGTTGCCGAAGCCGCCGCCCTTCAGCACCTCCACGCCGGCGATGGCCACGGCCAGACCGGCCGCGAAGATCGGGCGGATCGGGGTGCGAAACAGGACGAAGGCGCCGAGGGTGACGAAGATCGGCGCCAGATTGGCCAGCAGCGTGGCGTTGGCGACCGAGGTGATGGCTAGCGCCCAGTGCCAGGCCACCAGGTCGGCGGCGATGAACAGGCCGGGCAGGGCCAGGGCGGCGCAATCGGCCAGGCTCTGCGGCCGCGCCGCCTCGCCGCGCGCGCGCTCGGCCCGGTACCAGAGGAACAGGATCGGCAGCGCCAGGGCCACGCGCCAGACCGCCGTCGCGATCGGCCCGACCTCCGACAGCCGCACGAAGATCGGCGAGCTGCCGATCGCCAGCCCGCCCAGGATCAGGGCAGGCAGCGCCAGGCGCTGGGCGGGGGAGGGGGACAGGACGGCCTCGCTCATGATGGGCCGGAGCTTAGTCCGCCCTGCCCGTTGCCAGCCATGGCAGGCCGCGCAGGGGAGACCGGCGCGCCGCGCGGGCCGCGGGTTATCATCAAACCGTCATGACGTCGCGGCAGGATGCGCGCCGCACAATCGGGGGAATTGCCATGCATTGCTTCACCGCCTTAGCCGYCGGGGTCGTCCTGGCCGCCACCGTCGCCACCACCGCCGCTGCGGCCGGCCCGGACATGCTGGCCCAGCGGATCGAAGGGCTGTCGCGCTCGACCCAGTGGCGGCTGGTCGAGACCATCCCGGTGCCGTTCGACACCTATCACCCGCAGGGCTTCGCCCGGGCCAGCGATGCGATTTTCGCCTCCTCGGTCGAGATCACCGTGCCGACCAAGCGCTATGCCCAGCCGCAGGACGGCATGGACCGCGACGCCGGCCAGGGCACCGGCCACCTGTTCAAGATCGACGCCCAGGGCCGGCAGATCGGTCATGTCACGCTCGGCGAGGGCTCGATCTACCATCCGGGCGGCATCGACTTCGACGGGCGCTGGCTGTGGGTGCCGGTCGCCGAATACCGACCGAACAGCCGCTCGATCCTGTACCGGGTCGACCCGCAGACGCTGGAGGCGGTCGCGGTCGGCCGGGTCAACGACCATATCGGCGGCCTGGTGCACGACACCGACCACAACACGCTGCACGGCGTCAGCTGGGGCTCGCGCCGCTTCTACACCTGGCGGCTGGATGCCGAGGGCAAGGTCGACGCAGCCGCCTCGCCCACCGTCACGCTGAACCCCGAGCACTATCTCGATTACCAGGACTGCGCCTATCTGCCGGTCGGCCGTGCCATCTGCACCGGCATCACCGAATTCCGCCGCACGCCGGATGCGCCGGTGTTCGGCCTGGGCGGGATCGAGATCGTCGACCTCGCCGCCGGCCGGCCGGTCTTCCAGGTGCCGGTGCTGCTGTGGACCGAGGACGGCACCGCCATGACCCGCAACCCGGTGCTGGTCGAGGCGACGCAGCAAGGCCTGCGCCTGACCGCGATGCCGGAGGACGGCACGTCGCGGATCTTCGTCTACGAGACGCCCTGAAGTTTTTTCGGAGCGAGGTGTCGGGGCTGCTCGCGCGGCGGCGTCCTTGGGCCATCGCACTATGGCGGACCGAGTGCCGCCAGCCAGGGATGGAGCCCGACATGCTGAAGACGATCCTGACCGGTGTTCTCGTGGCCGCGGCGCTGGTCGCCGGGCCTGCCGCCGCGCAGACCCCTGCCGCCATCCGCAGCGGCCATGCCGAGGCCGGCGGCATCAGTTACTACTACGAGGTCCGCGGCCAGGGCGAGCCGCTGCTGCTGCTGCATGGCGGGCTCGGCTCGATCGACATGTTCGCGCCGCTGCTGCCGGCGCTGACGGAGAAGCGCCAGGTCATCGCCGTCGACCTGCAGGGCCATGGCCGCACGCCGCTGGGCGACCGGCCGATCGACCTGGTGGCGATGGGCGCCGATATGGCGACGATCCTGCAGCAGCTCGGGGTCGGGAAGACCGATGTGCTGGGCTATTCGATGGGCGGGGGCGTCGCCTTCCAGCTGGCGGTGCAGCATCCGGAGATGGTGCGCCGCCTGGCCCTGGTCTCGGCCGGCTATGCCCAGGACGGCTTCTATCCGGAGATGCTGCCGCAGCAGGCCGCGGTCGGCGCCGGCATGGCCGAGATGATGAAGAACACGCCGATGTACACATCCTATGTCGCGGTGGCGCCGAAGCCGGAGGACTTCCCGCGGCTGCTCGATGCCATGGGCGCGCTGATGCGCAAGCCCTACGACTGGTCGGCGGATGTGCCGAAGCTGACCATGCCGGTGATGCTGGTCTTCGGCGACAGCGACATGTACCGGCCGGAGCATGTGGTGAAGTTCTACCAGCTGCTGGGCGGCGGGCTGCGCGACGCCGGCTGGCAGCGCGAGCACATGTCGCAGAACCGGCTGGCCATCCTGCCTGGCGCGACCCATTACGACATCTTCCTGTCGCCGCAGCTGCCGGCGACGGTGCTGCCCTTCTTGAACGGCGAGAGCAGCACCGCTGACTGGAAGTAGTTACGGCATGTACTGGCCGCCGTTGATCTCGACCATCTGGCCGGTGACGTAGCCGCTGGCGGCCTCGGAGGCGAGATACAGGAAGGCGGCGGCGCAGTCTTCGGACGCGCCCAGCCGGTTCATCGGGATCGTCGCCTGCATCGCCGCCAGTTGCTCCGGCGTCGAGAAGCGCTCGTGGAACGGGGTGGTGATGACGCCGGGCGAGACCGCGTTGACCCGGATCCCGTCCTTCACCAGCTCCTTGGCCCAGCCGCGGGTGGCGACGGCGACGAAGCCCTTGGCGGCGGCGTAGATCACCGAGCCGGGGCCGCCGCCGTGCCGCGCGGCGATCGAGCTGAGATTGATGATCGATCCGCCGCCGCCCTGCCGGCGCATCTGGGCCGAGCCCTCGCGCATGAAGCGGACGACGTGGCGGACATTGACGTCCAGCACCGCGTCGACGAAGTCGTCGGTGTAGTCCGCGACCGGGGTGCGCTTGACCAGCGCGCCGGCATTGTTGATCAGCACGTCCAGCCGGCCGAAGGCGGCCACGGTCTGCTCGACCAGGGCCTGCGCCGTCTCCGGCTTGGTCACGTCGCCCGGGGCAAGGATCGCCTCGCCGCCGGCGGCCTTGATGTCGGCGACCACGGCCTCGGCGGCCGCGCGGCTGGAGTTGTAGTTCACCGCCACCCTGGCCTTGTTCTGGCCGAAGGCGCGGGCGGCGGCGGCACCGATGCCGGTGCTGGCGCCGGTGATCAGGACGGCCTTGCCGGCGAGATCCGGGAAGACGGGAAGGGCGGTCATCGGCTTACCTCGAAATGGCGTTGATGGGTCCTATGATGTCCGACAATTCGCCGCCGCGCACCCTGGCGTTGCGTCGCGCCCGCCCTCCACAGCGTCGCGGCGCCCTGCTAGGGTCTCGGCGATGATGCTTCTCGGATCCGACGACCCGCCGCCCTTCGAGCTGGTGAACCCCGACGGCAAGGCCTGCGCCCTGCTGGTCGCCGACCATGCCGGCCGGGCCTTCCCGGCATCTCTCGGCACGCTCGGCCTCGATCCGGCGGCGCTGGACCGCCATGTCGCCTACGACATCGGCATCGAGGCCTTTTCCCGCCGCCTGGCAGAGCGGCTCGACGCGCCGCTGCTGCTGCACCGCTATTCGCGGCTGATCCTCGACCCGAACCGGCAGCTGGACGACCCGACCTCGATCTGCGCCATCAGCGACGGCGTAATCGTGCCGGGCAATGCCAGGCTGACTGCCGAGGACGAGGCGGCGCGGGCCGGCGCCTTCTTCCACCCCTATCACGACGCGATCGCCGGACAGCTGGACCTGATCGCTGCGCGCTGCCCGGCCCCGGCGCTGCTGTCGCTGCACAGCTTCACGCCGGTGATGCGCGGCTTCGCCCGGCCCTGGCAGGTCGGGGTGCTGTGGCGCGACGACGGCCGCATCCCGCTGCCGCTGATGGAGGCGCTGCGCCGCGACCCGGAGATCACGGTCGGCGACAACCAGCCCTATTCCGGCCGCAACGAGCATGGCTACACCATCCACCACCACGCCGAGCCGCGCGGCCTGCCGCATGTGCTGATCGAGATGCGCCAGGACCTGATCGCGGCCGACGCGGCGGCCGCGGCCTGGGCCGACCGGATGGCCGACCTCTTCGCCCCGATCCTGGCGGACCAGGATCTGTACCAACCCCTGCAGGCGGTGGCATGACCGAACCGGCGCTGACCCTCGGCATCGAGGAGGAATACCTGCTGGTCGACCCGGTCAGCCGCGACCTGGTGGCCGACCCGCCGGCCGAGCTGGTCGAGGCGCTGGAGCATCGGCATGAGGGCGCCGTTGCCCGCGAGTTCTTCCGCTGCCAGGTCGAGGTCGGCACCCCGGTCTGCCGCAGCATCGCCGAGGCGAGGGGCGAGCTGACCCGGCTGCGCCGGTCGGTGGTGGAGGAGGCGGAGCGGCACGGCCTGGCCCTGATCGCCGCCTCGACCCATCCCTTCGGCACCTGGCGGCCGCAGAAGCACACCGACCGCAGCCGCTACGACCAACTGGCGCGCGACCTCGGCGTGCCGGTGCGGCGCCTGCTGATCTGCGGCACCCATGTCCATGCCGGGATCGAGGACCCGAACCTGCGCATCGACCTGATGCGGCAGGTCCGGTACTTCCTGCCGCATCTGCTGTCGCTGACCACCTCCTCGCCGTTCTGGCAGGGCACCGACACCAAGCTGAAATCCTACCGCCTGGCTGTGTTCTCCGAGCTGCCGCGCACCGGCATGCCGGAGGAGTTCCAGAGCTACGGCGAATACGAGGCGGCGCTGGCGGCGCTGGTCCAGGCCGGGGTGATCGAGGACGGCAGCAAGATCTGGTGGGACATCCGCCCCTCCGCCCGCTTCCCGACCTTGGAGATGCGCGTCACCGACGTCTGCACCCGGGTCGAGGACGGGCTGGCCGTCGCCGCCCTGTACCAGTGCCTGCTGCGCATGCTGTGGCGCCTGCGCGCCCGGAACATCGCCTGGCGCCGCTACCGCAGCGTGCTGATCGAGGAGAACCGCTGGCGCGCCATGCGCTACGGCTTCGAGGAAGGGCTGATCGACTGGGGCAAGGGCAAGCTTGTGCCCTATGCCGAGCTGCTGGAGGAGATGCTGGCGATGGTGGCGGAGGATGCCGCGGCGCTGGGCTGCGAGGCCGAGATCGCCCATACCCGCAACATCCTGGCGCAAGGCACCTCGGCCCACCGCCAGCTCGCCACCTATTACCAGGCCCTGGCCGAGGGCGTCGACGAGGCCGGGGCGCTGCGCCGGGTGGTCGACCGGCTGATCCTGGAGACCAAGGAGGGGCTGCAGCCCGGGCCTTGAAGCACCACATCTCGAGTTCCGGAACCCGTGGACATTCGCATGACCGAGATCGACGCCAAGACCCGCACCGAGCTGGAGGCCGCCGCCTTCCGCACCCTGGTCGAGCATCTGCGCCAGCGCACCGACGTGCAGAACATCGATCTGATGACCCTGGCCGGCTTCTGCCGCAACTGCCTGTCGCGCTGGTACCGCGAGGCGGCGGAGCAGCGCGGCATCCCGCTGCCGGATGCCGAGGCGCGCGAGGTCGTCTATGGCGAGCCCTATGACAGCTGGAAGGCCAAGCACCAGAAGGACGCGACGGCCGGCCAGAAGCAAGGCTTCGAGGCCGCGAACAAGCATTGAGGGTCGAAACCCCGTCGAGAAAGCTAAAGAAGTCCCCCCTCCCGCGAGGGGGGGACTCGTTGTTCATCCGTCGGCGCTTGCTGCGGATCTCGGCGAGGCCGTTCCGAATCGCGCCAGGAAATCGCACCCCCCGCCGGCCCGACTCCCGCGGCGGCGTTGGGCCGGGACAGGCCGCTTGCCGGCCCGGCCCGGCCGCTTTATGGTCCCGCGCCCTGAAAGACCCTGTTGAGGACCAGCCATGTCGGATGTCGGTGGTATCGCCGCGGATCGCCTGAAGTCGTTCATCGAGCGCATCGAGCGGCTCGAAGAGGAGAAGGCCGGGATCGCGGGCGACATCAAGGATGTCTATGCCGAAGCCAAGGGCACCGGCTTCGACGCCAAGATCATCCGCCAGATCATCCGCCTGCGGAAGATGGAGCAGGACGACCGGCGCGAGCAGGAAGAGCTGCTTGACCTCTACAAGCAGGCCCTCGGCATGCTGGAATAAGAGACCGCCCTGGTCTCCAGCCGGCCGGAGCGACGGAGCATGCCGCTGCGCCCGCATGGGCTGTCCCGGATCGTGCAACTGGGGTAGGGGCACGCAGCCTCCCTCCCTTGATCGTCATTCCCGCGGAAGCGGGAATCTCTTGCCGGTCGAGGCGTGACGAGATCCCCGCTTTCGCGGGGATGACGAGGTTTTGAAGAGGCCTTTCGCGCGCAGACGCGCGCAGCCCCTCCCCCAGCCCCCTCCCGCAAGGGGAGGGGGAGAGTGGAAGGCTGGGCCGGCTGGGAATGAACGGGCGTGAGCCACGCGGCGGCGATCAGCTGCCGTCCGGCGCGTGTTCCGGGCTGTCCGGCTCTTCCTCCGGGTCGTCCGGGTCCTCTTCGTCCGGTTCTTCCACCCAAGGCGTCCCGTCCAGCCGGGTGCGGGTGTCGTTGTCGAACCAGTAGAACGGGCCGCCCATGATGGACTGCTTGCGCGAATAGCGGGCGTAGTCCCGTCCGGTGCGCGGCCAGAAGCGCAGSCCGTGCTCGTCGTTCACGCTGTCATCCTTGGCCGGCGCCTGGGCCGTGGCATCCGGGTCGGCCATCAGGATGAATTCGGGCTGGACGTCSATGTCGCGGCAGAGCCGGAGGATGATCTCCTCGATCGGGTGGTCGGCCARAGCGAGGGCGGCGTCGATGTCCGGCTTCTCGAGCAGCCGCCCCCACATCTCGGTGGTGGCCAGCAGCCKCTCGCTCGAGTGGAAATTGGGGTCGGTGGCGATCGAGCTGGTGACGATCCGCGCCACCTGGCGCCGGCGCCGCGCCTTCTCCTCGATCGGGGCGCGGGCTTCGGCGGCGGCCTGGTCCGCCGCCTCGCGGTGGCGGCGGGCGAAATGGGCCTTGAGCGCCAGGGCGTGGCGGATGCCGCGGCCGGCGCGGTCGAGCGAGAKCTCCAGGTCCCGGACCGCGGCGGTGTCGCCGGCCTTGATCGCGGCGAGGGAGGCGGCATGCATGGCCTCGGCGCGCTCCATCGCCATCTCGGCCAGCCGGTCGAGCATACGCGCGGCCTGCCCGGCATCGGCTTGCTCGGGGGCCGGTGCGGCTGGCTGCGGAGTGGAGTCGGAATGCGCCTTGTCCATAGAACGTAGCATGAACGAGAACGATCCACCCGCGCAATGAACATTGTGTTCACTCACGCTCGAGGGGCCGGCATCGGCCCTGGATGCGCGGGGGACCATGGATCCCAGCCGCGGTCGCGGAGCGGCCGTCAGTTCCCCGCCGTGAGCCGCGCCGTCGCGTCGCCGAGGGCCGGATCGATGGTCCAGTCACCCATCAGCCGCACCAGGTCGTCCGGGGAGGCCGTGGCATCGCACACGCGGAGCGTGATGTCCGCCTGGTCGATGCCGGCCGGCAACGCCGCGCCCATCGACCGCTGCAGGCGCTGCAGCGCGAACAGGCAGCCGGGGCTGCCTTCGGGCCGGCCGGCCACATAGAGGAACGGCCCATACCGGTTCTGCCCTTCCCGGATCGAATTGGCATCGACCGCGCCCGTGGGCGCCGCGACCGCCGCCAGGAACTGGTCGCTGGTGATCCTGCGTGCCGTGCCGTCGGCGGAGATCTTCAGCTCGAGGAAATTTTCGCCCTTTGCGCGCGTGTCGTTGCGCAGCACATAGCGCTGTTCCAGCATCTCGCCGCCGCGGCGATCGGAGACCGCGAGCAGCATCGGCCGCAGCGACCTGCCCAGCCGCAGCGCCGCGCGGTCGGGCGCTACCTCGCGCCACAGCATCGTCGTCGATTGCGGATCGAAGCGCCCTTGCGGCACACAGCCCGCGGCCAGTGCGGCCACGGCGAGGACGAGGATCGTGCGGAGCGGCAGGGATCGAGGATGCATGGTCAGTTGAATCCGTAGAGGCCGCCGCGCGCGATGCGCACGCCCTCGCGGCTGTCCGGCGTGCTGAGCACCCGGTCGACGGCCAGGAAGACGTCCAGCGCCTCGCGGTAGCGGCGCAGGTTGTAGAGTGCGAAGCCCCGCAGCATCTGCAGATCCCGCCGCGGCGGCGCCCCCAGCTGGTCGCGCGTGTCGAACAGGCGGAGCGCCTCACGGTAGTCGCCGCGCTGATGCGCCGCCGTGCCGAGCTGCGCCAGAACCTCGCCCTGGACCTCCCGATGCTGCTGCCCGGTCAGGGTTGCTTTGTCGATCAGGGTCTGCGCGTCATCGACCAGCCCGCGCCTGAGCGTCGCCAGGATCAGCCCATAGCTCGCATCCTGGATCTCAGCCGCCCCACGCCCCTCGGACCGCGCCGCGGCGAACAGCGCCGAGGCCTCCGTCGGCCGCTCCAGCTCATAGAGGCACCAGGCGCGGGTCAGCTTCATTCCGGCCGGGACGCTGCCATCCGTCAGCCTAAGACAATCCGCATAGGCGCCCGACTGCTTCGCCGCATCCGCGGCCGTGCCCCGGGTCGCGGCCGCGGCGGCGGCCCGGCTTGGCCCCGAAGCCCGCTGCGGCGCCGGGCTTCGCTGCGCCGCGCGGCGCCCCGCCGCGAGCGACGTCTGGACATCGTCGACGGCTCCGGCATCGGCGCCCGACCTCTGCCGCGCCAGGGCATAGAGCTGCGCCATCTGCTCGGCCGACAGGAACGCATTCGCCTTCTGCAGCGTCGCGACCCGCTCCTGCAGGCTGCTGCAGGTGCCGACCAGGCTGCGATACAGGTCGAAGGCGGACGCCGTCTGCTGCAGGCGGGCGAAGGCTTCCGCCGTTCGCCAGACCGTGTCCGTGCGGGCGCAGTTCAACAGGTCCGGCTGCCGGCGGGCCTGGTCGATCACCGCCTGCCATTGCGCGGTTTCGGCGGCCGTGCCGAGCGTCTGCTGCCCTTCGGCGATGTCGAGCTGGCGCAGCAGGTCGGCGGAGGGGGTATAGGTCGGATTGGCTTGCCGGAGCTGGGCGATTCGCGTCCGCACCTCGGCATAGCGGCCGGTCCCGAACAGGTCCCACAGCTCCTGCTCGTTCACCGATGGACCGGCCTGTCCGCTCATGAGATCCGGCGGCGGCTGCCAGCCCGGATCGATGCCCCGCAGCCGCCGGATCTCGGATTCGACCCGGTTCCAGTCCTTGATCTCGACATAGTAGCGCAGCGCCGTGAGGTCCCGCTCCTCGATCCGGCGCGGCGCACCTGCCGGCGTCTCCGGAGGTGGGGACGCGGCCGTGCCGGCCGGGGACTGCTCCGGCGCCGGCGTCGCGGCGGGGGCCGCGCCGGCGGGCGGCTGGATCGCCTGGGCGACCAGACCGGGCGCGGGCGGACGCGTCGGAGACGGCGATGCGCCGAATGCCAAGACCGGCATGCCGGCCAGGATCACTGTCGCGGCAAACGTCAGAGAGGGGCGCATGTCGGATATCGCTCCCGTTGCACGACGCGGGTGAGCATCAGAAGGGTGGAGGGGTAATACGGCTCGGCCGCCCGCAGCGCCGGAGGGTCGCTGAAGCCGGAGGAGCCGTGGATGCAGGAGACGAGATCCGGCAGCCCGAGATAGCCGGTGTCCAGGCTCCGTTCGACCACCTTGCCGGATTCGGCATCGACCACCATGGGCATGCCGGCCGCGCGATCGGTCCAGAGCGCATCGAAGCGCCGGATAGCCGAGTGTTCGGGAAACCCGGCCCAAAGCAGGTAGAGCGGGATGCGATAGGCGTTGTAGCCGACGACATCGGGCTGGTCCGGGGCCGGCCCCAGGCGGCCGTCGGAGTGCAGGGCGATCCAGTCGGGCGGCGGCCGCCCGGCCGTGCCGGCCTGGTCGATCAGGGCCAGGCCGCTGTCGAGCACCTGGCCCCATCGGTCGTCATCGAAGGCCGTCTTGAAGTCCTGCAGCGCGGGGAAGACCCAGTAGGACAGGTTGATCACCACCCCGCCATCGGGCAGCGAGAAGCCCTGTACGGCCGGAAGGAGCACGATCCGGCCGGACACTTCCGCGCTGGCATGGTCGAGCGCCGATTGCGCGAGCCTCGCCGACGCCTCCCGATAATCGGCGTCATCCCAGGCCCTGCCGGCGCGCAGCAGCGCCCAGGCCACCAGGAGATCGCCGTCAGTCGCGTTGTTCCGGTCGGTCACGCCCTGGCGCTCGGGGTCCCAACGCCAGGCCAGCAGGCCGTCCTCGCGCACCTGCAGGTTGACCCGGGTCCAGTTCCACACCCGGGCGAAGGTGGACGGATCGGCATGGGCGACGGCGAGGAGCATTGCGTAGCCCTGGCCCTCCGAATGGCTGATGCCGCCATTGGGCGCATCGATCACGCGGCCCTCCGCCGAGACATAGGCACCGCGCCAGAGCGCCCATTGCATATCGGTCTGCCCGGCACGCGCCGAGCCCGGCCATGATGCGGTGGCGAGCACGGCGATCAGGCTCCAGAGCAGGCTTCGCATCGCGCCCCCGTCATCGCTTTGGGCGGACGCCGATGCGCCCGAGCAGTGCGCGGGTGACCCCCGCGGCGACCACCGACAGGACGAGAACCGCGATTGTCCATAACGTCCCGTTCCGCGAGAACCAATGGCCGGCCACCATCAGCATGTTGGCTGATAGGAATGGCTTCGTCATCACCAGTGATTGCTCGACGGGCTGATGAAGACTCCACCCGTCGGCCAGGAGCAGCGCCGCATCGCCGTCGAGGGCAGACCAGGCCGCGGGCCTGGCTGTCCGGACGGCGAAGGCGGACAGTGCCTGAGGGTCGGCCGCCGTCACCAGCGTCACCAGCCCCGGTGCCCCTTGCCACTGGCCGACGAAACCGGCCGCCTGGATCTTCTGGGCGGCGAGCCAGTCCGGCACGGACGGCCCGGCCTCATGCCATCCCACCAGACGCCGGGCATCCTGCAGCACGTCGTCCCAGAGCGACGATGCCTGATCGGCGATCGTGTCCCGGCTGGTGGCGCGCTGGTCCAGCTGCACCTGCCAGGCGAGCCGGGCATCGGCCGAGCCGGCGCTCGGTCCCGCATCGGGCACCGGGCCGGCGGGCGGCACGGCCGGAAGGGTGCTGCCGGCAAAGTCCTGGGCGAGATGCGGGGCGATCTCCGCCGGGGAAATCGGCGAATCGACGAACAACCCGCTGGGCAGCGTCGCCACCGGCCCGACGACGAGGGTCGGCGCGGGCGGCCCAGCCAGGGACAAGGTCGGTTCGAACCGCACCGGTGTGTCGGAGGCGGCACTCAGCCGCGCCGCAACCGTCAGGGCGGCGGCCACCGTGCGGGGGTCCAGGTCGGACAGGAACAGGCGGGCCGGGCCGGATCCGGCATAGGGATACCCGGTCGCCGCGGTCAGGGACAGGTCGGGCAAGGCCACCATGTGCGGCGCGTCGTCGAAGGTCAGGGACGTATCGCCGAACAGCGTGGCGAACGGGCGGTTCCCGCCGACCTCCGGGCAGGCCTGCTGGGGGACCTGGGCCGGCACGCTGAAATCGAACCTCACCGTGTTGTCCCCGGCATGGAACAGGCGCAGCGGCAGCTGGTACTCCTCGTTCTCGATCACCTCGCCGCCGCCGTGGCCGAACGGCCGCATCGCCAGCGCCGTTCCGTTCAACGAGAGGGTCATGCCGGCACCCGGCGGCAGGCCGCCATCATAGGCCAGCATCAGCCTGAGCCGCGCGACCGAGTCGTTGGACACCAGGAAATCCGACGGCAGCCGGATGACGGCATCGACCTGCCGCCGTTGCTCGGTGACCGGGAGGTCGCCGAGCCCAAGCTCGGTCAGCGTCACCCGCTGGCCGCGCTCGATCAGGTGGGGGCGGCTGCTGCCTGCCAGGGGCGTCGCGTCGGCCCACAGGCGCGTGAGCAGGTCGCGGGGCGCGCCCTGCAGCAGAAGCACGGGTGCGCCGTCGGCCGCCGGCCGCACGGATGCGGCGTCGCTGCCGCCGGCCACGACGATCCGGGGCCTGCCGACCGCATCGGTGCCGCCGAGCGCGACATCGAAGCTCGGCGAGAGCTCGGGCATCGCCCTGCCGAGCAGCGTAGCCACAGAGACCAGGGTGCCGATCGTCTCAGGGGTCAGCGGTACCCGCAGGGAGACCGGAATCGCCTCGCCCCGCGCGCTCGCAGCCGCCGCCGCATCGATGAAGCCGCCGATATCGGAGACGGGTCCGAGATCCTTCGCCGGCACGGTCACGCCGCTGCGATCCGGATCCAGCTGGGTCCAGAGGTCGAAGCCCGCGCCGGGTCCGCACAGCACGCGATGGGTCTGCCGGCCGCTGATCGTGAGCAGATTGCGCCCAGGCTGCAGCAGCCCGGGCGGGATCGCCAGGTCGGTCGCGCCGGGCGTCGCGAAGGCATCGGGCTCGAGAGCGCCGATCGGCTTGCCGTTGAGGCTGACATCGAGGCGCGAACGCTCCGGCAGAAGATCCGCGCCGCTGAGATGGCTGAGCGACAGCGTCGCGCCGTCGCCCGAGCCGAGCGGCGGGGCGATCAGGGCGAAGCGGGCCGCCACACGCTCGCCGGAAAGGCGGAGGCCCGAGGTGCCCTCGACCGCGACGAGCGGCAGCCGGATGTCCGGAACCTCGGCGGCCGGCGCGGGCGCCTCGGCCTGGATGTTCGGGGCGGGACCGGCCGGGGCGCTCGGCGCCGCCGGTGTCGCCGTGGCCGGAGCGGCCGGTGGCGGAGAGGCCGCCGGCGACGGGGCCGGCGCGCTCACCGGCGCCTGCGCGGGCTGCTGCCCTGCGGCCGGCGGATTCACCTGCCGTTCGGGAGAGGGTGGCGGGGATGTCTGCTGCAGACCCGGGACGGGAATGCGTTCGGAGCTGCCCGGCGCGGGACGGGGTGCCACCGGTGCCGGCGGTGGGGAAGGTTCGGCCCCCGGCAGAGGGATCTGCTGCGCCGGCGCGGCGGCGGCGATGCCCAGGACAGCGACCGCGGCCAGCCATCCCGACCGGCGTGACGCCGGTGATCTGCGCGCGTGCGGCATGGTCAGCCGACCTGTTTGAGCGAGGGTTGCTCGCCCTCGGGAAAGGCCGGAGGCGCGCGCTCCCCGAAGACCAACTCGTGGCCGCTGACCTCCCGTGCCGGCTCCTTGCGCCGCCCCATCCTGATGAGGAAGGGGATCGATCGGACCGCCGTGCGGATCGCAAGGCCGAAGAACCACAGCACGCCGATCACCGTGCCCGGGCCGCGCCGCTGGTCCTGCCGCCGCTTCTCCCACAAGGCGCTGTCGGAGAACATCAGGCGGCTGACGGTCGCCACCGCCGACACGTCCTGATCGGTGACGAAGGCAAGGCCCAGTACCACCGCATTGCCCTGGACCACGCGGTTCCGGACGCGGGATCGCACCGGGGCAAAGGCCGGACCATCCGGATCGCTCGTCACGCGCAGCACGACGAGATCCCCGGCCTGGATCGCCGCGGTCTCCGGCGTGTAGTCGAGCCGCACCTTCGAGCCGGCCATCGACACATCCTCGATCCGGGCTCGTTTGACATGGCCATCGATTTCGATCTGCCCGGTCCGGTTGATGTCGACCCGCGGGCGCGACCGGCGCTGCCGCCGCTCGCAGACGGCACCGAGCGCGGCGAGCATGATCATCAGGTTGAACAGCGCCCAGGCGCCGACCACCGACACCACCATCCGGTCGCCGGGGAAGATGGAGAAGCGCCAGACCGCCGCGCCCAGCCCTGCCAGCAGCAGCAGGATCAGCGCGAGGATGGGCCAGGCCATGGGCGAGAGATACTCCTCCTGCAGCAGCTCGTTCTTGGCGGTCACCCGGAAGGTCGGGGATCGCGGCCGCAGCACCACCGAGAGGATCGGCCGGATCAGGAACGGCGCCTGGGCGGTTTCGTACAACTCCGAGATCAGCATCCAGCGTGTGGTCCGGAACTGGAAGTTCGACACCAGGAACACCCCGGCCATGTAGACGAGGGTGTAGGAGACGAATTCCGCCGCTATGGCGCGGTAGATCTCCAGCCCGAAGAACAGGTAGAACAGCGGCGCGATCATGAAGATCATGCGCGCGAAGGGAAAGAACCAGAACGCGCTGCTGGAGAGGTAGCAGAGGCGTTGGACCAGGCTGAGGCCGCGCTTGAACAGGGGGTTCTTCAGCAGGAAGATCTGCGTCATGCCCTGCGCCCAGCGCGAGCGCTGGCCGATGAAGCTGGCGAAGGTCTCGGGCTGCAGGCCAGCGATCATGGCCTGGTCGACATAGAGGCTGCGCCAGCCGCGGGCGTGCAGGTCGATCGCCGTCTCGGCGTCCTCGGTGATGCTCTCGCCGGAGAAGCCGCCGGCCTCGTCCAGGGCCTGGCGCCGCAGCAGGGCGGCGGAGCCGCAGAAGAACGCCCCGTTCCATTTATCGAGGCCGCGCTGGATCAGCCCGTAGAACATCTCGTTCTCGGGCGGGATGCGGTGCGACAGCCCGAGATTGCGCTCGATCGGGTCGCTGTTGATGAAATAGTGCGGGGTCTGGACCAGGAACAGCTTCGGATCCTCGGCGAAATAGCCGACCGTCCGCTCCAGGAAATCGGCCGACGGCACATGGTCGGCGTCGAAGACGGCGACCAGGTCGCCCGAGGTGCGGGCCAGGGCGGAGGACAGGTTGCCGGCCTTGGCGGCGATATTCTTCTCCCGGGTCAGATACCGGGCGCCCAGCTGGGTGCACAGACGCTGCAGGGAGACGCGGCGCTGCAGCGCCTGGCCGGCGATCGTCGGATCGCTGTGATGGACCCGCTGGTCGGTGCCGCCGTCATCCAGCAGATAGACCGCCATCTTGCCGGCCGGGTAGCGGATCTGGGTGGCCGCCGCCACGGTCACGGCCAGCATGTCGGCGTCTTCGTTGTAGGTCGGGATGAAGATGTCGACGGTGGGAACCTGCTCCGGCCTGACGATCGGCTTCGGCGCGCTTCGCCGAATCGGGTCCGAGGTCACGAAGACGCTGAGGAAGAACATCCCGACGGCGTAGAGCTCGGCGCCGAACAGCAGCAGTGCGGCGACGAAGGACGGAATGTGGTCCGTCGACGGCAGGGTGTGGAGCGAGCGCCACATGATGTAGCGCAGCACGATGAACGCCCCCAGGATCAGAAACAGCAACCGGCCGTATCCACGGACCCGAAGGGTCTTCAGCGCGACCATGGCGGCCAGGATCACCAAGCCGCTCGCCAGCTGGGTCGATGCGCTGACGTTGACCGCACCCAGGACCGTCGCCCCCAGGAACAGGACAGCCCAGATCAGAAAGAGGATGGCAGTCAAACGTCTCTCCATCAAAACGTCGAACGGCGAACGACCCAGGCCGCAACGATCTCGCCTCATCCGCGGAGCCTGTGAGGCGAACTGAAATCATCAGGTACGGAACAGGAGTTGTACGGCCCGGTTCCTTGGATTTTAGGCAAAGCCGGCGGACTGGGAGCCACAGCTTCTTGAGCATATCGCTCTTTGCGCACTCAGCGGCTTTATAAATACCGTTCTATGCTAACAAAGTTTCGCAATACGATCTAGAACATGAAGTCGGAGGCAGAAAGATCTGCCAGGTGAAGACCCCTCAGCGTGATCGAGTTCTGCGACTGCAGCGGCGCGGAGTCATCGAGGGCGATCACCACCCCCTGCGCCGTCTCGACCGCGTGGCCCAGCAGCTGCTGAAAATTCTGAAGAGTGGTATGGCCGGTGAGGTCGATCAGATCGTGGCCGGCACCGGCAGGCTGGAAATCGCTGATGACGTCCCGCCCGGTCCGATCGCCGAAGACGAAGACATCGGCCCCTGCGCCGCCGGCCAACTGGTCGTCACCGATCCCGCCGTCGAGCCGGTCGTTGCCGCGCCCGCCGTCCAGCAGATCGGCATCCGTGCCACCGGAAAGGAAATCGTTGCCCTCGCCGCCCAGCAGCTGGTCGCGCCCGGTGTCGCCGAACAGCCGATCGTCGCCGGCCATTCCGAAGAGCTTATCCTGGCCAGCGTCGCCGAAGAGCCGATCGTTGCCGTCGCCGCCGTCGAGCCGGTCGTCCTCGACCCCGCCCGACAGCGTGTCGGCGCCCAGCCCGCCCGAAAGCACGTCGTTCCCGGCCTCGCCATAGGCGGCATCGTCGCCCGCGCCGCCGTCGATCGCATCGGCTCCGGCGCCAGCGTAGAGCCGGTCGGCGCCGTCTCCGCCGGCGAGCCGGTCGTCCCCGGCCTCTCCATACAGCTCATCGGCGCCGATTCCGCCATCGAGCCGGTCGTTCTCCACCCCGGCATAGATCTTGTCGTTCCCGGCACCGCCCGACAGGTGGTCGGCCCCCGCCTCGCCATAGAGGCGGTCGTCGCCGTCGTCCCCGGAGAGGGTGTCCGAGCCGGTGCCGCCGTAGATCTGGTCGCCGTCCGCGCCACCGAAGAGCGTGTCGTTGCCGGTATCGCCGAACAGATTGTCCGATCCCGCGCCGCCATAGGAAACGTCGTCGCCCAAGCCGCCATATAGGAGATCCGCCCCGGCCCCACCATCGAGCAGGTCGTTTCCGGCCTCTCCGAACAGGCGGTCATTCCCGGTATCGGCATACAGCCGATCGTTCCCGATGCCGCCATAGAGATCGTCGTTTCCGGCGCCGGCCAGGATGCGATCGTTCCCGGAGCCACCGTAAAGATGGTCATCCCCGCCGAAACCGACGATTTCGTCGTCGGCATCTGTACCATAGAGCCAGGAGGCTCCGGATTGACCCAGGATTCTCATTCGTCGGCGCCCCGCACGGAATGAAGAAGGCTTATATTCATGAGTTACATAAAATTCAATCTAAATTGTTCTGATTGCCCCCCGCGGCCGAGGAGTGAAGATCCCAGCCGTCGGAGTCGTGCGATCGGCGATCGCCGGGCCAAGTCTAGTGAATCTGCGAAAACACCAGCAGGCAGGCCGCATAGACCCCGACCATCAGCCCCGCGCCCGCGACATCCCGGCGCCAGTCCCGCCGCCCGCCCGGGGTCAGCCACCAGCCCAGGAGCCGGCCGAACCAGGGCACCAGGCGCGACAGCAGCAGCACGCTGACGACATTGCCGATGAACAGCGCGAACCAGAAGGGCAGGCCCGCATCCCGCATCAGGAACGGGGTCTGGACCGCGGCGCCGAACAGGAAGACGACCGGGTACAACAGCGCGATCACCACCATGTTCTGCTTCCAGGCGGGCGGCACCGGGCGGCCGGCAGTGCCGCCGCCGGCGGCGAACCAGGGCTCGAAGCCGGTGCGGACGATGCGGGCGTGGAACGCCTCGGTGAAGGCGGCGGATTCGGCGATCAGCGCCTGTCGCTCCGGGCTGTCCATCCAGCCCTGCAGGGTGCGGTCGCTGTCGAAGCGCAGGATCGCCAGCCAGTCCTCCTGCACCCCCGGCACCGGCGGCTGGAAGCGGTAGCCCTGGAAGCCGGGCGCGCGGGCCTGGGCGGCGGCGATGCGCTGCTCCCAGCGCCGGAAGGCGGCCTCCTGCCCCGGCTTGACCCTGGTGGCGATCACCGCGGAGGCCGGGGCGGGCAGGGCGCCGCCAGCGCCGTCGGGCACCAGATGCACGTCGTCCAGCCCGGCCAGCAGGCCCTGGGCCTCGGCCATCAGCGCCTGGCGCTTGGCCGACCGCAGCCAGGCCACCGCGCCGGACTGGCTGCTGAAGCGCTGCAGGATCACCCAGTCCGGCTGCGCCGGCGGATTGGGCGGCAGCACCGACTGCTCCAGGAAGCCCGGCTGCCCGGCCACCGCGGCGCTGATCCGGGACTGCCAGAGGCCGAACGCATCCTCCTGCCCGTCGCGGATCCGGGTCTGCACCATCAGGGTGACCGGGGCGTCGGCCTCGGCGGCGGCGGTCATCGGGCGGCGTCCCCCAGCCGGTCGTAGATCCGGTCCGGCGTCAGCGGCAGATGGGCGAAGCGCACGCCGGTGGCGTCGGCCAGGGCGTTGGCGATGGCCGGCGCCACCGGGTTGATCGCGCATTCGCCCTGCGACTTGGCGCCGAGCGGGCCGATCCGGTCATAGGTGTCGGCGAACATCACCTCGCTGGCCGGGATGTCGGCGAAGGACGGGATGCGGTAGTTGCGCAGGCTTGGGTTGACCACCCGGCCGGCGCCGTCATGCACCATGTTTTCGCAGAGCGCCCAGCCGATCGCCATGCCGATGGCGCCGTCGATCTGGCCGCGGCACTGCATCGGGTTGATCGGCCGCCCGATATCCGCCGCGTGCACGCTGTGCAGGATGCGGACCTCAGCCGTGGCGCGATGCACGGCCAGGCGGATGCCCTGGACGTTGAAGGCGACGCTGCGCGGCGTCAGATAGGCCTTGCGCCGGACGACGAAGCGGTGGCCGTCGGCGGTGCCGGCGGCGTGGAGCTCGGCCAGCGCGATGCGGTGGTTGCCGCAGACCGCCGCCTCCGCCTCCAGCCGGCAGTCGGCGCGGTCCACGCCGGTGTGGCGGGCGGCATAGTCGAGGATCGAGTCGCGCAGCGCCGCGGCGGTCAGGGCCACGGCCTGGCCGGCGACCACGGTGCCGGTGCTGGCGAAGGTGCCGGTGTCGTAGGGCGTGAGGTCGGTGTCGGCGATGGCGATGGCGATCTGCCCGGCCCGGCACTGCAGCAGCCCGGCGGCGATCTGGCGGTGGGCGGTGGCCGAGCCGTTGCCCATCTCGGTCGAGCCGACGGCGAGGTGGTAGCCGCCCGCCGGCGTCAGGGTCATCTCGGCGCCCGAGCGGTGCTCGGTCGGCGGGCCGCATTCCAGCATCGCCATGGCCATGCCGGTGCCTTCCGCCCAGTCCGGGCCTTCGGGGCGGGGCGCTCCGCGGCCGCTGGCCAGGGCCTGCTCGACCAGGTCGAGGCACTGGTCGAGGCCGTAGCTGCCGAAGTTCACATCCGAGACCTCCGACCAGATCGATTCGATCCAGTCGGTCGGGCGGATCATGTTGCGGCGGCGGATCGCGAAGGGGCTTAGGCCGAGGCCGCGGGCGAGGTCGTCGATCGCCGATTCCACCGCGAAGGTGGTCTGCGAGGCGCCGTAGCCGCGGAAGCCGCCGCCGGGGACGATGTTGGTGTAGACCGCGGCGCCGTCCGCCTTCTTGTTGGCCGGGCGGTAGGCCGAGATCGGGGTGCCCAGCGCGGCGGCCAGCGTCTCGCTGGCATGGCCGCCATAGGCGCCGGTGTTGGAGACGACGCGCAGCTCGATCGCGGTCAGCGTGCCGTCGCGCCGCGCGCCCAGCTTCACCTGCGTCGTCATCTGGTGGCGGGTGGTGGCGGCGGTGAACTGCTCCTCGCGCGTGTACTCCCACTTCACCGGCCGGCCGGTGCGCAGCGCGGCGAGGACGCACAGGTCCTCGGTGATCATCTCCTGCTTGCCGCCGAAGCCGCCGCCGACCCGGCCGGTGAAGACGTGCAGGTCGTGCACCGCCAGGGAGAAGACGTGGCTCAGCTTCTGCCGCACGATGAACGGCGCCTGCGAACTGGTACGGACATGGACCCGTCCTTCCGCGTCCTGCCAGGCGATCGAGCCATGGGTTTCGAGATGGACGTGCTGGACGCGGGAGGTCGAATAGGTCGCCTCCTGCACCAGGTCGGCCTCGGCGAAGCCGTCGGCGACGCTGCCGACCTCGCCCTTGATCCGGGCGTAGACGTTGCTGCCGCCGGTGACGCCGCGGTCGTGCAGCACCGGCGCGTCCGGCTGCATCGCCGCCTCGGGGTCGAACACGGCGGGCAGCGGCTCGTACTCGACCACCAGGGCCCGGCAGGCCGCGGCGGCGACCGCCTCGCTCTCGGCCACCACCGCGGCGACGCGCTGGCCTGCGAAGCGCACCACGTCGTCCAGCATGTAGGTGTCGTCGGGGTCGACCAGATGGTCCTCATGCGTCGCCGTGCTGTAGAGCCGGCGGGGCACATCCTCCCAGGTGTAGATCGCGACCACGCCCGGCATGGCGGCCGCGGCGGCGCGGTCGATGCCGCGGATCCGGGCATGGGCGTGGGGTGAGCGCAGCACCTTCAGATGCAGCAGCCCGGCCATCGCCACATCCATGGTGTAGGCGGCGTGGCCGGTGACGATGTCGCGGCCGAACGGGTTGCGCAGGCTGGCGCCGCAGGCCCGGCCGGCGACATCCTCCTCCGCCTCGCCCCCGGGCGCGCCGACGCCGTGGATGGCGTCGGCGATGGCGCGGTAGCCGGTGCAGCGGCACAAATTGTTCTTGAGGGCGTGGGGCAGGTCGGCGCGCTGGTGCTGGTCCAGCGCGGCGACGGTCATGATCATCCCGGCGGTGCAGAAGCCGCACTGGAAGCCGGCGGAGTCGAGGAAGGCCTGCTGCACCGGGTGCAGCGTGTCGCCCTCGGCCAGGCCCTGGATGGTGGTGACCGTGCGGCCCTCGGCGCGGAAGGCGGGCAGCAGGCAGGAATGCACCGGCTCGCCGTCCAGCCACACCGTGCAGGCGCCGCAATCGCCGGCGTCGCAGCCCTTCTTGACGCCGAAGGACCCCTGGTCGCGCAGAAAGGTGCGCAGGCACTGGCCGGGCAGGGGCGCGGAGTCGACCGGCCGGCCGTCGATGATGCAGCTCATGCCCGGACTCCTTCAGCGAGCTCGCGGCGCACCTCCTCGGCCAGGTGCCGGGCGACGTGGCGCTTGTAGGGGGCCGAGCCGTGGACGTCGCCGAACCAGCGGGCCTCTGGGATCTGCGCGTCGAGCGCCGCCTGCAGCGCGGCGGCGTCGGGCATCGCGGCGAAGCGGAGATGGACCGGGCGGTCGGTGGCGGCGGTGAGGCAGAGATGCAGGTCGCCATTCTCGCCGCTGGTGCCGATCACCAGGGCGGCGGAGCGACCGAGCTTGGTCAGCGACATCACCCGCATCGCCGCCCGCCGCGACAGGGAGGCCGCCGGCAGGTGGATGCTGCGCAGCAGCTCGCCGGGCTGCAGGACATTGGCGTGGTTGCCGGTGACGAAGTCGCCGACCGGCACCTGGCGCGGGGCGCCGTCGCGCGGCCACAGGGTGCAGATGCCGTCCAGCGCCGCGGTCAGCGAGATCATCGGCCCGGCCGGCAGCGACATGCAGAGATTGCCGCCGACGGTGGAGACGTTCCAGATCTTGAACCCGGCCAGGAAGGCCTCGCAGCAGGACCGGAACAGCGGCGCCGCGGCCCAGACCTCGGGCGCTTTGAGGCGGTACAGCGTGGCGATGCGGCAGGTGGCGCCGATGGTCAGCCCGTCCGGCCCGGCCTGCAGCTCCGGCCAGCCCAGGCCGTGCAGGTCGATCAGCGTGTCGGTGTCCGGCTGCGGCTCGGAGAACAGCCAGGTGCCGCCGGCCAGCCAGGCCCAGGAGGGCCGCCAGCCGGCGATTTCCCCGGCAGAATGCGGGCGGTGGACGGTGGTGATGGTGCCGATATCCATGGCGCGTCTCAGGGCCGACCGGCCGATGGCGCGGCGCCCGGGCGCCGGTTTCTTGCCGCAAACATTGAAGTCTCCCTGAATATTATTTTATGAAACGCGACCGATGTCTTGAAAACGCGGTGGCGGCTTTGCCCTCTTCCCTTGGCTATACAGTCGCGAGCCAGTAACGGGATCCTGCACCGAACAGGCCCGTATTGCTAGATCCGCTTGCATCCTGACCCGTTTGCGTCGGGCTCGGGACGCCGCTCTTGCCCGATGCGGGACCGTGGCCCGAGGATGCCGGGCGGAGGGTGCCAATTTTCAAAGCCGTTGCTTTTTAAATCTCCGCGATATAGCAAGAGCCAACTTGCAAAAAGGGCGGATCATGGAGGAAGCGGTCGACGGAAGGTGGGGCGAGCTGCTGACCCGGCGCTATGCGGCGACGGTCGCCACGCTGTGCCTGGGGGTGGCGCTGTACGCGCTCAACACCTTCCTGGTCTCGACCTCGCTGCCGACCGCGGTGGTCGAGCTCGGCGGCGTCGGGCTGATCAGCTGGGCCTTCACCGTCTATCTGGTCGCCGCCATTGTCGGCGGCGCCGCAGCGGCGATGCTGAAGCAGCGCCTTGGCACCCGGCCGGCGCTGCTGCTGGCGGCGCTGGCCTTCCTGGTGGGCACGCTGGTCTGCGGTTTCGCCGTATCGATGCCGATGGTGCTGGTCGGCCGCCTGGTCCAGGGCGCGGGGGAGGGGGTGGTCGCCGCGGTCTGCTACGCACTGATCCCCGAGATGTTCCCGTCGCGGCTGATGCCCAAGGTGTTCGGGGCCGAGGCGATCGTCTGGGCCGCCGCCGCCTTCGGCGGGCCGCTGCTGTCCGGCGTGCTGACCGAGCATGTCTCCTGGCGCGCCGCCTTCCTGGTCAATGTGCCGCTGATCGCGGTCTTCGCCCTGCTGGTCTGGGTCGTGGTGCCGCCCGAGCGGAGCCGGAGCGGCGGCGGCACGGTGCCGCTGCTGCGCCTGCTGGGCTGCGCCGCCGGCATCATGCTGGTCTCGGTCGCCGGCATCGTGCCGCAGACCTGGCAGGCGGTGCCCTGCGTCGCTGCGGCGCTGGCGGTGCTGGCGGCGGTGGTGCTGGCCGACCGGCGCAGCCGCGACCGGCTGTTCCCGTCCGACGCCTTCACCTTCCGCTCGACCGTCGGCGCCGGGCTGTGGGTGGTGCTGCTGATGCCGTTGGCCCAGGCGGCGACCACGGTCTATCTCAACATCACCATCCAGCATCTCTGGGGCTACGGCCCGACCATGGCCGGCTATGTCAGCGCGCTGATGGCGCTGTCCTGGAGCGGCTCGGCCGTGCTGGTCGCCGGCATCGTCCGGCCGGCGGGGCAGCGCCGGCTGATCCGGATCGGGCCGTTCCTGCTGGCGCTCGGCCTGCTCGGGGTGATGGCGGCGCTGGCGACCGGCCGGCCCTGGCTGCTGATGCTGTGCCAGGTGCTGATCGGCGCCGGCTTCGGCATCTCCTGGGCCTTCCTCAGCCAAGCGGTGATGGAGGCGGCGCGGCCCGGCGAGCGCGACGCCGCCTCGGCCCTGCTGCCGACGCTGCAGTCGGGCGGCTACGCCATCGGCGCCGCGGTGGCCGGGCTGGTCGCCAACGAGGCCGGCATGGCCGCGGCGCTGACGCCGGAAGCGATCATCCCCGCCGCCACCTGGGTGTTCGGCATCGCCGCGCTGCTGGGGACGCTGGGGTTCCTCGCCAGCTTCGGGGTGCGGCCCGGTGGGCGGTGAAGGGCTTCGATCCAGCCGGCGACTGCGGTAGCGTGAGAGCAGTAACGCCGGGAGCATGCGATGGCCGCCAGCGCGACCGTGACGATCCGCCTCGACGCCGAGGTCAGCGAGAAGCTCGGCCGCATTGCGCGGGAGACCGGGCGCAGCCGGTCGCGTCTCGCCGCTCAGGCCGTCGCTGTCTTTGTCGATCGCGAGTTACAGGTCGTCGACGGCATCCGGCGTGGCCTGGCCGACATGAAGGCGGGCCGGGTGGTGCCGCATGAGGAGGTGATGGCGGAGGGGCGGGCTATCATCGCCGCGGCGAAGGATCGGCAGAACAGGCGTCGAGGATAGAGCGCGTTGCGAGACCTTTTCAGAATCCCCAAACCCGTCATCCCCACGGAAGCGGGGATCTCGTAACGCTCTGACCGGAAAGAGATTCCCGCGTTCGCGGGAATGACGACAAAGGGATAAGGGCTACTGCTCTGACAAGGTCTCGCAAGCGGGAGAGGCAACACGAACGACGCCCGAAAGATGTGTGAATGTCGTAGCCTCCGCGAGAAGGGACGCCGTTTTTCTTCGGCTCGACTCCCCGCAGGCCGCACCGCTACCGTTGCCGCAGAGACAAGCGGAACAGGAGAACGACGATGCTGGCGAGTTCGGTCCTGGCGTTTCTCGGAGTGTCGGCGCTGGTCATCGTCACGCCCGGGCCCGACACCGCGGTGACCGTGCGCAACGCCCTGCTCGGCGGCCGCGCCGGCGGCATCTTCACCGCCCTCGGCGTCTCGGTCGGCCAGACGGTCTGGGCCTTCGCCACCAGCCTCGGCATCGTCGCCCTGCTGGTGGCGTCCGAGCCGCTGTTCCTGGCGGTGAAATATGCCGGCGCCGCCTATCTGGTCTGGCTCGGCGTGCACGCGCTGCGGTCGGCCTGGCGGCCGGGCGAGGGCGGGCAGGGGGCTTTCACCGCCCGGCCGGCCCGGCGGCTCGGCCGCGGCGCGGCGTTCCGCCAGGGGCTGGTCAGCGACCTCGGCAACCCGAAGATGGCGGTGTTCTTCGCCAGCCTCCTGCCGCAATTCGTGCCGGCGGGCCAGCCGGCCTTCACCACCTTCCTGGCGCTCGGCCTGGTGTTCAGCCTGATGACCTTCGCCTGGCTCGCCGCCTACTCCATCGCCGTGGCCAAGGCCGGCGACGTGCTGCGCCGGCCGCGCATCCGCCGCACCATCGAGGGCGTCACCGGCGCCTTGCTGATCGCGCTCGGCCTGCGCATCGCGGCGGAGCAGCGGTAGCCGCTACTGCGCAGTCGCGCCGGAGGCCTCGACGATCGGCTTGTACTTCGCCTTCTCGGTCTTGATGTAGGCGGTGAACTCCTCCGCGGTGCTGCCGATCGGCTTGGCGCCCAGGGGCTCGACCCGGGCCTTGATCTCGGGCAGGCGCATGATCCGCTGCACCTCGGCGCTCAGCTTCTCGACGATGGCGGGCGGGGTGCCGGCCGGCGCCAGCAGGCCCTGCCAGGAGGTGATGTCGAAGCCGGGGATGAACTCGGCCATCGCCGGCACGTCGGGCAGGGTCGGCGTGCGCTCCAGCCCGGTCACCGCGAGCGGACGCACGGTGCCGGCGCGGGCCTGCTCCATCGCCGTCGGGATGTTGTCGAAGATCATGTCGACATGGCCGGCGACGACGTCGCCCAGCGCCTGGGCGCTGCCCTTGTAGGGCACATGGGTCATGTGCGAGCCGACATGGATCTCGAACGCCGCGGCGGCGAGGTGGATCGAGGTGCCGAAGCCGGAGGAGGCGTAGCTGTGGCCCTCCGGCTCGGCCTTCAAGAGCGCGATCAGCTCCGGCACCGATTTGGCGGGGAACGACGGGTTGACCACCAGCAGGTTCGGCAGCGTCGCGGCCAGCGAGATCGGCGCGAAATCGGCCTCGGCGTCGTAGCCCAGATCCTTGAACACCCAGGGGTTGATGGCATGGGTGCCGACCGTGCCCATGCCCAGCGTGTAGCCGTCCGGCTCGGCCCGGGCCAGCTGCTCGGTGCCGATGCCGCCGCCGGCGCCCGGCTTGTTCTCGACCACGAAGGGCTGGCCGAAGGTCTTGCTCATCTCGTCGGCCAGCAGGCGGCCGAACAGGTCGGTGTTCCCGCCGGCGGCGAAGGGCACGATGATGGTGACCGGCCGGGTGGGCCAGGCATCCTGGGCGGAGGCCTGGCTCGCGGGCAGCAGGGCGGCCGACAGCAGGGCCGCCAGGCAGGCGTACAGCGGCGTCTTGGACATGGTTCCCCCTTCGATGGTGGCGGCCTCGTGCAGGGCCCGCTTCCATGTCCAGTATGCCAAAGGACCGCCGTCCTGGCATCTGCGCGAGGGGCGTCCGAGACACTCGGCCGGCACACCTTGTCGCAATCACGCCGCGGTGTCGCCTTCCGGACAGTTCCGGTCGTCGGCGATGCAGCGCCAACGCCCCGGCATCACCATTTTGTCATCCAAGCGCCGGTGCTGGCGCCGTGCCCATGGAGGACGGTGAATGCTGGGGTTCAATCGGTCGACCGCCAAGGTTGTTTCGCTGCCGACGCCGAAGACGGCGGTGGTCGACCTGTTCCGCGGCCTCTCGATCGAGACCGCGCCCGGCATCGCCGCCAAGACCGCCAGCTACGGCGCGCATCTGCCGGCCGGCACCCCGGTCTACATCACCATGCTGCCGGGCGCCGATCTCGGCGAGATCGTTCACACCGCCGCGCGGCTGCGCGGCGAAGGCCTGGTGCCGGTGCCGCATATCGCCGCCCGCAGCCTGGAGAGCCGGGCCCAGCTCGACGACTATCTGCGCCGCCTCGCCGGCGAGGCCGGGGTCGACCAGGTGCTGGTGATCGGCGGCGGCGTGTCCACCCCGGTCGGCCCGTTCGACCGCACCATGCAGGTGCTGGAGACCGGCCTGCTGCAGCAGCACGGGATCAAGACCATCGGCGTCGCCGGCCATCCCGAGGGCAGCAAGGACATCCCGGCCGAGGAGATCGCCCGCTCGGTCGCCGAGAAGAACGCCTATGCCCGGGCGACCGGCACCGACCTCTACATCGCCACCCAGTTCTGCTTCGACGCCGAGGCGATCATCGCCTGGGACCGCGAGCTGCGCCGCGCCGGCAACGAGCTGCCGATCCATCTCGGCCTGGCCGGCCCGGCCAAGCTGAAGAGCCTGATCCACTATGCCGCGATGTGCGGCGTCGGCCCGTCGATGCGGTTCCTGACCCGGCAGGCGATGAACATCGCCAAGCTGGCCTCGGTGTCGATGCCCGACAAGCTGCTGACCGAGCTGGCGGATTACCGCGCCAAGGATGCCGGCTGCGGCATCGCCCAGCTGCACCTGTTCGCCTTCGGCGGGCTGGAGCGCTCGGCCCGCTGGGTCAAGGCGATGCAGGACGGCCGCTTCACCCTCGACGGCCGCGGCGGCTTCGCCATGGACGAGTCGCTGGACTGAGCCAAGCCTGATCCGTGTGACAAGGACGGGCGCCCCAGGGCGCCCGTGCTATTTGCAGGCTGTCCCGCCGCGGCATTGAATTGGGCATCAAAGACGCCTAATTTCATGCTTCACGGTCCAGGAGACCAGCATGCGGACGACCCTCGCCCTCGACGATGATCTGCTCGCCAAGGCGCAGGCCCTCACCGGGCTGCAGGAGAAGTCCGCCCTGGTGCGGGAAGCTCTGAAAGCGCTCATTGCCCGGGAGAGCGCACGGCGGCTGGCGGCTCTGGGCGGAAGCGAGCCCGATCTGGAACCCCTGCCGCGACGGCGGACGGAGCCCGTGTGATCCTGGTCGATACATCGGTCTGGATCGACCATCTGCGATCGGCTGACGACGTCCTGGCTCATCTGCTCGATGTGGGTCAGGTGCTGATGCACCCTTTCATCGTCGGCGAGCTGGCTCTCGGCAGCCTGCATCAACGCGACCTGATCCTGCAAACCTTGCTGGATTTGCAGCAAGCCGACGTCGCCACGGAGCAGGAAGTGCTGCACTTCATCGCTCGGCACGTCCTGTTCGGTCGCGGCATCGGCTATGTCGACGCGCATCTCCTGGCCAGTGTCAAATTGACGGCAGGAATTTCTCTCTGGACGCGCGACAAGCGCCTGCTGGCAGTGGCCGAGCAGTTGGGCATGGCGGCGAGACCCGTGTAATAGAGCCGGGTATCGCCACGATGTCAGGCCGCCACGGCCTCGGAGACGATCTCGCCGAGCGGCGGCACGGCGTGCGACAGCTCCTCGACCACCGCACGGGTGACCTTCTGCAGCTCCGGGATCTCCAGGATCACCGGCACGCCGCCATGCTTCTCGATCGCGGCGCGGTTGCCGGCGTTGAGCGGGCCGTTCATCACCACCCCGGCGATCGGGATCTTGCGGCTGCGCAGGGCCTCGATGGTCAGCAGCGTGTGGTTGATCGTGCCGCGGCCGCTGCGGGCCACCACGATGGCCGGGTAGCGCCACACCGCCAGCAGGTCGATCGCCAGCGTCGAGCAGTCCAGCGGCACCATCAACCCACCGCCCGGGCCTTCGATCAGCAGCGGCCGGGTCGAGAAGTCCGGCGTCAGCGCGGCCGGGTCGATCTCGCTCTCCTCCAGCGCCGCGGCGGCCACCGGGGCCAGCGGCGCCTGGAAGGCGTAGGTCGGCTTCTGCAGCCGGTCGGCCGGCAGGCCAGTCAGGGCGGCGATGGTGGCGGTATCCGCCGGCTTCTCGGCCAGGCCGGTCTGCACCGGCTTCCAATAGTCGGCGTCCCAGGCAAGGGCCAGGCAGGCGCAGGCGAGGGTCTTGCCGACACCGGTGTCGGTGCCGGTCACATAGAATCGGGTCATGGGGCGCTAAAGGTCTCGGCGGCGAGGCGGTCGGCGGCCGGAAGGGCCTGCCAGGTCCGGTCTACGGGCATTCGGGTCCGGGATGCCGTTACGCGAAGTCGCGGACTATGCACAGATCGGTCCTCCGATGCGAGTCCCCAGTTACCGCAGCGCAGCAAAGCTGGAATGCGTCGTCAAGCGAGGATCTTCTGGCGGACCGGCCGCTCGGGCATCGGCACGCCGCGCAGGATGGCATTCGCCCGCTCTTCCCGGGGCGAACGGCCATAGAGCTGGCGGTAGCATTTCGAGAAATGCGAGGCCGAGACGAAGCCGCAGGCCAGGGCCAGGTCGACGATCGGCAGGTCGCTCTGGTTGATCAGATGCTGCGCCCGCTCCAGCCGCAGCTCGAGGTAGTAATGCGCCGGGCTGTGGCCGAGCTGCTTGCGGAACAGCCGCTCCAGCTGCCGGCGCGACAGGCCGACATGGGCCGCCAGCTCCTCCTGCGGCAGCGGCTCGGCGATGTTCGCCTCCATCAGCTCGATCGCCGACACCAGCTTCGGGTTGTGCACGCCCAGACGGGCCCGCAGCGGCAGGCGCTGGCGGTCATGCGGGCTGCGGATGCGGTCGACCAGGCATTGCTCGGACACCTTGGTCGCCAGGTCGCGGCCCTGCCGCAGCGCGATCAGGTGCATCATCATGTCGATCGCCGCGGTGCCGCCGGAGCAGGTGTAGCGCTTGCGGTCGACCTCGAACAGATCGCTCGACACCGGGATCTCGGGGAAGGTCTCGGCGAAGCCGGGCAGGTTCTCCCAATGGATGGCGCAGCGATAGCCGCCGAGCAGGCCGGCCCGGGCCAGCAGGTGCGAGCCGGTGCAGAGCGCGCCGATGCCCACCCCCTGCCGCTCCGCGCGGCGCAGCCAGGCGAAGACCTCGTCGTCGCGGTAGCGCTCGATGCCGAGGCCGGAGCAGGCGAAGATCATGTCGAGCGGCTTGGACAGGCCGGACTGGCGGCTGAGCTCGGCCAGCGAGGTGTCGACGCCGACGCTGATGCCGTTGCTGGCCTTCACCGCCTGGCCGTCCTTGGACAGCACGGTCCAGCGGTACAGCGGCTTGCCGGCCATGCGATTGGCGATGCGCAGCGGCTCGACCGCCGAGGTGAAGGCGATCATCGAGAACTGCGGAATCAGCAGAAAGCCGATCGTCTCGGTGTCGAAAGCTGGATCCTGGCCCATGCTCATTGTGCCTCCCGGCGGCCCTCATGCGATGAAGGGGTGCGCCTTGTTCACGAATCGGTAGCACGGGTCGCAAATTCGACAAAGAGGCTGCTTGCGACGGTCAACGGATAGTGCGATCCGCTGGACGCATGGCTCGTGCCGCTGCGGCCGGGCGCGTCGCAGCCAGAGCGGACCACGTCGCCGCAGACGAGGTGGTGCAACGGATGCTATGGGACCATCGACGCAAAAACGGCCTGGGGGCTTGGGACATGGCGGCACCGTCGGATATCGAGATCGCGCGGGCCGCGACGCTGCGGCCGATCGCGGAGGTCGGCGCGACGCTCGGCATCCCCGGCGATGCCCTGTATCCCTATGGCCCACACATCGCCAAGCTGACGCCCGGCTTCATCGACGGGCTGGAGGGCCGGCCCGACGGCAAGCTGATCCTGGTCACCGCCATCACCCCGACCCCGGCGGGAGAGGGCAAGACCACCACCACGGTCGGGCTCGGCGACGGGCTGAACCGGATCGGCAAGAAGGCGGCGATCTGCCTGCGCGAGCCGTCGCTGGGCCCCTGCTTCGGCATCAAGGGCGGCGCCGCCGGCGGCGGCCACGCCCAGGTGGTGCCGATGGAGCAGATCAACCTGCACTTCACCGGCGACTTCCACGCCATCAGCAGCGCCCACAACCTGCTGTCGGCGCTGCTGGACAACCACATCTACTGGGGCAACGCGCTCGGCCTCGACACCCGCCGGGTGACCTGGCGCCGGGTGATGGACATGAACGACCGGGCGCTGCGCTCGATCGTCACCAGCCTGGGCGGCGCCCAGAACGGTTTCCCGCGCGAGGACGGCTTCGACATCACCGTGGCGTCCGAGGTGATGGCGATCTTCTGCCTGGCGAAGAGCCTGGAGGACCTGGAGCAGCGGCTGGGCCGCATCATCGTCGGCCAGTCGCTCGACCGTCGGGCGGTGACGGCGAAGGACCTGAAGGCGGACGGGCCGATGACCGTGCTGCTGAAGGACGCCTTCATGCCGAACCTGGTGCAGACGCTGGAGAACAACCCGGCCTTCGTCCATGGCGGCCCCTTCGCCAACATCGCCCATGGCTGCAACTCGGTGATGGCCACGAAGACGGCGCTGAAGCTGGCCGACTATGTCGTCACCGAGGCCGGCTTCGGCGCCGATCTCGGGGCCGAGAAGTTCTTCGACATCAAATGCCGCAAGGCCGGGCTGAAGCCGGCGGCAGTGGTGATCGTCGCCACCGTGCGGGCGCTGAAGATGCATGGCGGCGTGGTCAAGGAGGAGCTGGGGCAGGAGAATGTGGCGGCGCTGAAGAAGGGCCTGGCCAATCTCGGCCGCCACATCCGCAATGTCGGCCAGTTCGGCGTGCCGGCAGTGGTCGCGGTCAACCGCTTCGTCGCCGATACCGAGGCCGAGCTGCAGGCGGTGCGCGATTATTGCGCCGAGCACGGCGTCGAGGCCCAGGTCTGCTCCCATTGGTCGGACGGCAGCGCCGGCACGGTCGAGCTGGCGCACAAGGTTGCGGCCCTGGCCGACGACCATTCCCAGTTCCGCACCCTGTACGACGACGACCTGCCGCTGTGGGAGAAGATGCGGACGATCGCGACCTCGATCTACGGCGCCGACGACATCATTGCCGACAAGCGGGTGCGCGACCAGTTCGCCCAGTACCAGAAGAGCTACGGCCATTTCCCGCTCTGCGTCGCCAAGACCCAGTACAGCTTCTCCACCGACCCGGCGCTGAAGGGCGCGCCGTCGCACCACATCGTGCCGGTGCGCGAGCTGCGCCTGTCGGCGGGGGCGGAGTTCCTGGTGGCGATCTGCGGCGAGATCATGACCATGCCCGGCCTGCCGAGGACACCGGCGGCCAACAACATCCGGCTGGATGAAGGCGGACGGATCGAGGGGCTGTTCTAGTCTATTCGAGGATCGCGGCCAGCTTCGCCAGCACCTCGTCGATGATCGCCTGCGGCGCGCTTTCCAGCTTCCGACCGCTCCGGGATCCGAGATCGATGGCGCGCGGCTGATCGCAGCGCACCACGCCGGTCGTGCTGGTGCCGGTGCCCATCAGCGACACCGTGAAGCCAGCGGTGCGCGCGAAGTTGCCCCCGGTCGTGATGGGCAGGACGATCGGCGTTTTCGTCAGCCGGTTGAACGTGCCCGGCGATACGATCAGGACCGGGCGCGTCCCCCGCTGCTCGTGGCCGGATGTCGGATCGAGCGAGACCAGATAGATGTCGCCCCGCTCCATCACAGCAGCTCGCTGCCGACCGGCTTGGCATCGAGCCACTCCCGATCCTCGGGCGTCAGGTCGGCCGAGGGGTCGCATTGCGCCAGGAGTTCGTCCAGCGTGTAGTGCGGGCGGCCCTGCGGCTCTATCACCAGGCGGCCGTTGTCGACTGTCAGGCCAACCTTGGCGCCGGCATCGAGATGCAAGATGTCAAGGATCGCCGGAGGCACAGCCAGCATCACTGAGCCGCCGACCTTGCGCAGATTTGTGGTGTGCATCGTAATCTCCAAAGTTATATTTTAATATAACACTGGTCTTCTTTTCTGCAAGGCCTCGTCACCGGGTAGGGACGGAGCTGCAGCATGACCGGCCCGCACGGCTGAGGCCCGGCATCGGCGTTTGACCCGGTCGCGGCCGGGCGGGACAGTGCCTCGCCCGCTTCCGAGGACGATCCGATKCTGCTGCACCCCGACCGCCATCTCACCGTCTGCGGCCTGGAGGAGATCGCCGGCTTCCGTGCCGCCGGCGTCACCCATGTGCTGTCGATCGCCGATCCGGGCACCCCGGCCGAGACCTATTTCGACGGTTTCGCGCCGCATCGCCGCCTCGACTTGCGCTTTCACGACATCATCGACGAGATGCCGGGCCACATCTTCCCGACCGCCGACCATGTCGCCGAGATCCTGGAGTTCGGCGAGGCGATGGCGCTTGAGGGCGAAAGCCTGCGCCACCTGCTGGTGCATTGCCATATGGGCGTGTCGCGCTCGACCGCCTCGATGCTGATGCTGATCGCCCAGCGCCATCCGGGCGAGGAGGAGGCCTCGGTGGCGCGGCTGGCGGCGATCCGGCCCCAGGCCTGGCCGAACACGGTGATGATCGACTATGCCGAGGCGGCGCTGGGCACCAAGGGCCGGTTGCGCGACGCGCTGCGCCCGCAATACCGCCGGGTCCGAGACGAGCAGCCCGACCTGGTCGCCATGCTGCGCCGCGTCGGCCGCGGGCGAGAGATTCCGGCCGACTGAGGCGCAGACCGGCGAAGCGCGCTTGATATCTTACCTTACAAGGTATACCTTGTAAGGTAAGAATGAAGACGCCCGCCAAGAGACTGCAGGCCAGCTTTTATGCCGCCGATACAGGGAAGCGGCCTGTGCGGGAATGGCTTTTGGAGCTGCCGCCGGAAGACCGGAAAGCCATCGGCACGGACATCGCCACGCTGGAATTCTGCTGGCCGGTCGGCATGCCCAAATGCTCCTCGATCACAGGGATCAGGGGCCTCTATGAGATCCGCTCCAACATCTCATCGGGACGGATTGCCCGCGTGTTCTTCGTCCTGGCCGGCAACCAGATGGTGCTCTTGCACGGGTTCATCAAGAAAACGCAAAAGACGCCGGACAAGGAACTCAAAGTGGCGGCAACCCGCATGAAGGAGGTGCAGCGCTATGAAGACTAAGAACCCGCATATCGGCGAAAGCTTCGAGAGCTTCCTGCGCGAGGACGGCATTTACGATGAGGTCACGACGACTGCCATCAAGCGGACCCTCGCGCTCCAGATCGAGCACGAGATGGCCGCGCAGAAGATCTCCAAATCCGAGATGGCCCGACGCATGAAAACGAGCGCGACCCAACTCAGCCGTCTGCTCGATCCGAACAACGACCGGATTCAGCTCGACACGCTGGTGAAGGCGGCATCCGCCGTGGGCAAGCATCTGGCCGTGAGCCTGGTCTGAGTTGGAATCCCGTTGGCGCAGGGCGACGCCTGCGTGTCGCGCCTAAGCTCGCGCCGGGCCGGCCGGCTCTGCACCATGCCCACGCTCACCCTGGACCCGCCCGGATCGATGTCCCGATATTCAGTCTTCTCCCTCGTCCGCAACGCGCTGTCGCACCACGAAGGCTGGCAGAAGGCGTGGCGTTCGCCCGATCCCAAGCCGGCCTATGACGTGATCATCGTCGGCGGCGGCGGTCACGGCCTGGCCACCGCCTACTACTTGGCGAAGGAGCACGGCATCACCAATGTCGCGGTGCTGGAGAAGGGCTGGATCGGCGGCGGCAACACCGGCCGGAACACCACCATCGTCCGCTCCAACTACCTCTACGACGCCTCGGCCTTCATCTACGAGCACGCGCTGAAGCTGTGGGAGGGCCTGTCGGCCGACCTCAACTACAATGTGATGTTCAGCCAGCGCGGCGTGATGAACATCTGCCACGACCCGCATGAGGCGCGCGAGCTGATGCGCCGGCTGCACGCCAACCGGCTGAACGGCATCGACAGCGAATGGCTGACCCGCGAGCAGGTGCTGGAATTCTGTCCCGCCCTGAACCCGGACCCGACCATCCGCTTTCCGGTCTATGGCGGCACCGTGCAGCGCCGGGCCGGCACGGCGCGGCACGACGCCGTCGCCTGGGGCTATGCCCGCGGCGCCGACAGCCGCGGCGTCGACATCATCCAGAATTGCGAGGTCACCGGCTTCCGCACCGAGCAGGGGCGCGTGGTCGGGGTCGAGACCACGCGCGGCTATATCGGCGCCGGCAAGGTCGGCGTGGTGGCGGCCGGCCACAGCTCGGTGCTGGCCAACCTCGCCGGCTTCCGACTGCCGCTGRAGAGCCACCCGTTGCAGGCCCTGGTGTCCGAGCCGATCAAGCCGGTGATCGACTGCGTCGTCATGTCGAACGCCGTGCACGCCTATGTCAGCCAGTCCGACAAGGGCGAGCTGGTGATCGGCGCCGGCATCGACGGCTACGTCTCCTATTCCCAGCGCGGCGGCTTCGCGGTGATCGAGGAGACGCTGGCGGCGATCGTCGAGATGTTCCCGATCTTCAGCCGCATGCGCATGCTGCGGCAATGGGGCGGCATCGTCGACGTGGCGCCGGACGCCAGCCCGATCATCGGCAAGACCCCGGTCGAGAACCTGTTCATCAATTGCGGCTGGGGCACCGGCGGCTTCAAGGCGACGCCCGGCTCGGGCCATGTCTTCGCCCACACCGTCGCCCGCGGCGAGCCGAACGCCATCGCCGCGCCCTTCGCGCTGGACCGCTTCGCCTCCGGCGCGCTGGTGGCCGAGCACGGCGCCGCCGCCGTGGCGCACTGAGGACCCCGCTTATGTTCCTGATCGACTGCCCCTGGTGCGGCCCGCGGGACCAGCGTGAGTTCCGCTGCGGCGGCGAGGCCCATATCCGGCGCCCGGCCAACCCGGCCGAGCTGAGCGACGCGGAATGGGGCGACTATGTCTTCATGCGCTCCAGCCCCAAGGGGCTGCATTATGAGCGCTGGGTCCACATCCATGGCTGCCGGCGCTGGTTCAACATCGCCCGCAACACCGCGACCGACGAGATCCTGGCGGTCTATGGCCCCGGCGACCCGCCGCCCGCGATCGACGGCCAGTCCATCCCCACCCCGTCCGGCGAGCCGGCGCGGGGCACCGCCAACGCGCCGCTGGTCGATCCCGCCAGCGCTTCCGGCTCCTGAACCATGACCCAACGTTACCGCCTGGTCGGCCGCGGCGCCGATATCGACCGCACCCAGGGCGTCGCCTTCGCCTTCGACGGCACGTCGTATCGCGGCTATGAGGGCGACACGCTGGCCTCGGCCCTGCTGGCCAACGGCGTGCACCTGATGGGCCGCAGCTTCAAGTACCACCGGCCGCGCGGCGTGATCTCGGCCGGGCCGGAGGAGCCGAACGCGCTGGTCCAGCTGGGCCCCGACGCGGCGCGGACCGACCCGAACAGCCGCGCCACCCAGGTCGAGCTGTTCGACGGCCTCGTGGCGCGCAGCCAGAACCGCTGGCCGTCGCTGCGCTTCGATTTCAACGCGGTCAACGACCTGTTCGCGCCGTTGATCCCGGCCGGCTTCTACTACAAGACCTTCATGTGGCCGCGCTCGCCCAAGGCCTGGATGGTCTATGAGCGCTTCATCCGCAAGGCGGCCGGCCTCGGCGTCTCGCCGCGCCAGCCCGACCCCGACCGCTACGACCATATGAACGTCCATTGCGACGTGCTGGTGGTCGGCGGCGGCATCGCCGGCCTCGGCGCCGCCCTAGCGGCGGCCCGCGCCGGCGCCCGGGTGATCCTGGCCGAGGACCAGCCCCGCTTCGGCGGCTGGCTGCGGTCGGAGCCGACGGCGTCGATCGGCGAGGCCGGTGCCCTCGACTGGGCCGCGGCGACGGTGGCCGAGCTGGCGTCGATGCCCGATGTCCGGGTGCTGCCGCGCACCACCGCCTTCGGCTATTACGGCCATAACTGGCTGGGCCTGCTGGAGCGCGCCAGCGACCATATCGCGCCGCATGCGGTGCCGGCCGGCACGCCGCGGCAGCGGCTGTGGAAGGTGCGGGCGAAGCAGGTGGTGCTGGCCACCGGGTCGATCGAGCGCAGCCTGGTCTTCGCCGAGAACGACCGTCCCGGCATCCTGCTGGCCGGCGCCGCCCGGGCCTATCTGAACCGCTGGGGCGTCAAGGTCGGCGAGAAGGTCGTGGTCGCCACCGGCGACGACAGCGCCTATGCCACCGCCCTCGACCTCGCCGCCGCCGGAGTCACGGTGCCGGCGATCGTCGACACCCGGCCGGATCCGGACGGGCCGCTGGTGCGGGCGGCGCGGGCCGCCGGCCTTCCGGTCTATGCCGGCCATGCCGTGGTCGGCACCTCCGGCCGCCTGCGGGTGAACGAGGTGCGGCTGATGCCGCTGGCCGCCGACGGCCAGTCGGTGCGGCGCGGCGCCGAGACCACCATCGCCTGCGACGCGGTCGCCATGTCGGGCGGCTGGAATCCGGTCCTGAACCTGCAGTCGCAGTCGCGCGGCAAGCTGCGCTGGGACGAGGCGCGGTCGACCTTCATGCCCGGCCAGTCCTTCCAGGCCGAGCGCTCGGCCGGCGGCTGCGCCGGCACGGTGCGCTTTGCCGACGCGCTGCAGGAAGGCCTCGTGGCCGGTGCCGCCGCGGCCTCGGCCGCCGGGCTGAGCCCGGTGGCGGTGGCGGTGCCGCCGGTCGCGACCGCGCAGGAGGAGCCGCAGGCCGGCGACGACCGGCCGCTATGGTACGTGCCGTCCGACCGGCCGGCCAATTCGGTGCGCGCCTTCGTCGATTTCCAGAACGACGTCACCGCCAAGGACCTGCGGCTGGCGCTGCGCGAGGGCATGGTCTCGGTCGAGCACGTCAAGCGCTACACCACCACCGGCATGGCCACCGACCAGGGCAAGACTGGCAACGTCAACGCCCTCGGCATCGTCGCCCAGACCATGGGCAAGACCATTCCGGAGATCGGCGTCACCACCTTCCGCCCGCCCTACACCCCGGTCACCTTCGGCGCCATCGCCGGGCGCAGCGTCAAGGCGCTGTACGCCCCGATCCGGCGCACCCCGATGCATGGCTGGGCCGAGAAGCATGGTGCGGTGTTCGAGAATGTCGGCGGCGGCTGGAAGCGGGCCTGGTACTTCCCGAAGCCGGGCGAGGACATGCACGCCGCGGTGAACCGCGAGGTCAAGGCGGCGCGCACCTCGGTCGGCGTGATGGACGCGACCACCCTCGGCAAGATCGACGTCAGGGGGCCGGACGCGGCGGAGTTCCTGAACCGCGTCTACACCAACGCCTGGGCCAAGCTGGCGATCGGCGGCTGCCGCTACGGGCTGATGCTGGGCGAGGACGGCATGGTCAAGGATGACGGCGTCACCACGCGCCTCGCCGACGACCACTTCCACATGACCACCACCACCGGTGGCGCCGCCAACATCCTCGCCTGGCTCGAGGAATGGCTGCAGACCGAATGGCCGGACCTGAAGGTGTTCCTGACCTCGGCCACCGAGCAATGGGCGGTCGCCACCATCTCCGGCCCGAAATGCCGCGAGCTGCTGTCGCGGCTGACCGATATCGACCTGTCGAACGAGGCCTTCCCGCATCTGAGCATGCGCGAGGGGACGGTGGCCGGGCTGGCGGCGCGGGTGTTCCGCATCTCCTTCACCGGCGAGCTGTCCTACGAGATCAACGTCCCCGCCGCCTACGGCCTGGCGCTGATGGAGGCGATCGAGAAGGCGGGGCAGGGGCTGGACCTGGTGCCCTACGGCACCGAGGCGATGCATGTGCTGCGCGCCGAGAAGGGCTTCATCATCGTCGGCCAGGAGACCGACGGCACCACCACGCCGGGCGACCTCGGCATGGACTGGATCGTCGGCAAGAAGAAGCCGGATTTCATCGGCAAGCGCTCGCTCGATCGGGCCGACACGGCGCGGGCCGACCGCAAGCAATTGGTCGGCCTGCTGACCGACGATCCGAAGCTGGTGCTGGAGGAGGGGGCGCACATCATCGATGCCTCGACGCTAGTGGGGGCGACGCCGGGTGCCCCGCCGGTGCCGATGCTGGGCCATGTGACCTCGAGCTACTGGAGCCCGAACCTGGACCGCTCGATCGCGTTGGCGATGGTCAAGGGCGGCTCGGGCCGGCTCGACGGCACGGTCCACATCGCCATGCCCGACCGCACCATTGCCGCCCGCGTGGTGAAGCCGGTCTTCGTCGACCCCGAGGGAGGGCGCCTGCATGCCTGACACCGTGTCCCTCCAGGCCGGCGCTCCGGCCGCGGCTCCCGTCCGGCGCTCGGCGACTGAGGGTCTGGTCCGGCCGCTGGTGGCGCCGGCCAATCCGGGCGTCCGCCTGGCCGAGATCGCGCATGAGGCCAAGCTGAACCTGCGCGGCGACCTGGCCGATGCCGGATTCGGCGCGGCGGTGGCCGGGGCGCTCGGGCTCGACCTGCCGGCGCGGCCGGGCATCGCCGCGGCCGACGGCGTCGCGGCTTTGTGGCTCGGCCCGACCGAATGGCTGGTGGTCGGCGGCGTCGACCGCGAGGCCGATCTCGCCGCCCGACTGCAGGGCGCGCTGGCCGGCCGTCATGCCGCAATCACCAACGTCACCGACAACTGGACGGTGATCTCCCTGGCCGGGCCGAAGGCGCTGGACGTGCTGGCCAAGGGCTGCCCGCTGGACCTGCACCCGCGGTCCTTCCCGGTGGGTTCGGTGGCGCAGAGCATGATCTGCCACGCCGACGTCGTCCTGCACCGCACCGACGATTCGGACGGCGCGCCGCGGCTGCGGGTCTATGTCCGCCGCTCCTTCGCCCAGTATCTCTGGGACTGGCTCGCGGATGCGGCGCTGGAATACGGGGTCGGCGAGGGCTGAGGCCCCAACCAGCTCCGTCGGTCGGGCTTCTCCTGCCCGCGGCGACTTGTCGGAATCCCCAACACCGTCATTGCGAGCGAAGCGAAGCAATCCAGGGCCGCACGCAACGGCCCTGGATTGCTTCGTCGGCTTCGCCTCCTCGCAATGACGGGAGAGGTTATGACCTGGGAGGTAGTTGGGCCGCCTCCGCCAATCGGCTTTGCTCCCCCTCGACGCCGGCGATCCTGTTCGCCGGGCATCGAGAGGAGCCGACATGCCTTCCTATCCGATCCACACCATCGCCACGGCGCCCGAGGCGGCGCGGTCGGTTCTCGAGCAGCTCGAGAAGACCTTCGGCATGGTCCCCAACATCGCGGGTGCCATGGCGAATTCGCCGGAGCTGATCAAGGCCTTCGCCGGCCTGTTCCGGCAGGTCCATTCCGGCACCTTCAGCGAAGCGGAGATCCAGACCCTCCTGCTGACCAATGCGGTCGCCAATGCCTGCGATTGGGCGGTGGCGTTCCACACGATGCTGGCCCTGAAGGAGGGGCTCACGGCCGCCGATGTCGAGGCGATCCGCGGGCGCGGTGTCCCGGCCGACGGTCGGCTGGCCGCCCTGTCCGGCCTGGCCCGGGCGCTGATCGAGAGGCGCGGCCATGTCGGCGACGGTGATCTCGACGCCTTCGTCGCTGCCGGGTTCCGCCGGGAGCAGGCGTTGGAGATGCTGGCCGTGACCGCAGCCTCGACCATCACCAACTATGCCGGCACCATGGCGCGGCCGCCGCTGGAGGATTTCCTGCGGCCGCATGCCTGGCGAGCCTGACCGGCCGCTTTAAGGGAGTACGCCATGCCTCTGCAGGATCCGATCGCCAGGCCGCGCGGCGGCCAAGTCGGTGTCCTGCTGCGGCATTGGCGCGATCTGCGCCGCAAGAGCCAGCTGGAGCTGTCGTTCGATACGGGGGTGTCGCAGCGGCATCTCAGCTTCATCGAGGTCGGGCGCAGCGCGCCCAGCCGCCAGATGCTGATCGACATCGCCACCGCGCTGGACATGCCCCTGCGCGACCGCAACACGCTGCTCCTGGCCGGCGGCTATGCGCCGATCTATCCCGACGGTGCCTGGGACGGGCCGGAGATGCGCGGCATCACCAAGGCCCTGGAGCGCATGCTGCGCCAGCATGAGCCGTTTCCGGCCCTGGTCATGGATCGCTATTGGAACGTGCTCATGACCAACCGGTCCGCCCCGCGCTTCTTCGGCCGATTCACGGATCTGTCCGCGCGCAATGCGCCGCGCAACCTGCTGCACTTGGTGTTCGATCCGGATGGCCTGCGGCCCTGCATCGCCGACTGGCCGGCTGTCGCGGAAAGCCTGATCCAGCGTGTTCATCGCGAAGCCGTGGGGCGCGTCATCGACGACAGGATCGAGGGGCTGCTGGCGGCGCTCATGGCCTATCCGGACGTCGAGCCCGCCTGGGCGTCGCTCGAGGCACCCGACGTCCAGGGCCCGACGCCGGTCATCCCGATCGGCCTGGTCAAGGACGGCAGGGTGCTCAACTACTTCTCCATGATCGCGACCGTCGGCACGCCCCGGACGGTCGCGGCCCAGGAGCTCCGCATCGAGTGCATGTTCCCGGCGGATGAGGCGACCGAGGTGTTCCATGGCGAGCTCATGGCTGGGGAGCCGACATAGGTGGACAGGTCGGATCTCTCGGGCGACTCTCCCGCCCGAACGCCGCCGTGACTCGCGGCGAAAGCCGGAGGAACGCCCCATGCCCGAGACGAAACCCTATGAGGGAGGCTGCCATTGCGGCGCCGTGCGCTACCGGGCCGAGACCGACCTGGCAAAGGTGATGAGCTGCAACTGCTCGCATTGCCAGAAGCGCGGCCTGATGCTGACCTTCGTCACCCCCGACCGGTTCACCCTGCTGTCGGGCGGCGACGGGCTGGCCGACTACCAGTTCAACCGGAAGGTGATCCACCACCTGTTCTGCCCGACTTGCGGCATCGAATCCTTCGCCCGCGGCCGCAAGCCGGACGGCACCGAAATGGTGGCCGTGAATGTCCGCTGCCTGGACGGCCTCGACCTCGCTACCGTGACCACGATCCCGATCGACGGCCGCAGCCACTGATCACCAATCGGGTTGATCGAAGATGTCGCCAGTGGGATGGGAAACACTCGGGCAGTGGGGTGAAGACGCAGCTCGCATCGAACGGCTCGCTGGCGGAGTTGCCAACGACGTGTGGGGCGTGCGCGTCCGCGGGCACCGCGCGGTCGGTCGTCTCGGTGCCAGGAGCGACGCCGATCTCGCATGGGAGACCGAGCTTCTCCGGCACCTCGACCGTGCAGGCCTGGCGGTGCCGGTGCCGATCCCGACGACGGACGGCCGGCTGTTCGCGGATGGCCTCGTGGTGATGACATATGTCGAGGGCGGACCACCCGAGACGGCGGCCGACTGGAGCCGCGTGGCCGACACGCTCCGCCGGCTGCACCGGTTGACGCAGGGCTGGCCGCAGCGCCCGGGCTGGCGATCGTCGACCGATCTCCTGCATGCCGAGACCGGGACGAGGATCGACCTCACCGCAATGCCGCCCGAGGGCGTTGCCCGATGCCGGGCCGCGTGGGCGCGGCTGATCGGACGTCGGACATGCGTCGTCCATGGCGACCTCAATCCCGGCAACATCCGCATGACCGCGGATCGGGTCGCGCTGATCGACTGGGACGAGTCGCATGTCGATGTCCCCGACCTCGATCTGGTGCTGCCCCACAACGCCGCCGGTCTCGACGGCGGCGCGCACGACATCGCCGCGCAAGCGTCGGCCGCGTGGCAAGCCGCGGTCTGCTGGGACGACGAGTACGCAATCAAGCGGCTTGCCGAAGTTCGAGCGCTCTGAGCTCCGGTGCTTCCTTCGCCTGTGACTCGATCTTCGTTAAGGGCTGGCATGCGGCAAATGCGTTTCGAAGCTAATAATTAGCATCCTAATAAGCGTCCCATGCCAACCACCCCTTCCATCGCGCGGGACGATTTCGGCTTCCGCCTGTTCCTCGTCGCCCGGCTGTGGCGGCGCGAGGTCGACGAGACGCTGGGCCGCTACGGTCTCAGCGCCGCCACCTGGCAGCCGCTGCTGCATGTCTCCCGCCTGGGCGAGGGGATCCGGCAGCGCGACCTGGCGGACTCGCTCGGGATCGAGGGGGCGTCGCTGGTCCGGCTGCTCGATTCGCTGGAGAGCCAGGGGCTGATCGAGCGGCGCGAGGACGAATCCGACCGCCGCGCCAAGGCGGTGCACCTGACCGAGGACGGCCGCACGCTGGTGGAGGGCATCCGCGGCGTCACCGCGGAAATCCGCGAACGTCTGCTGGCTGGCGTCCCGGACGAGGATATGATGCTCTGTCTCGGCCTGCTGGGCCGGATCGAGGGCAACATCGCTGCCGGCCGGCCGGCGCCGGAGGGTGGCCGCTAGGCCCGTCGAGGACGCGATATGGACTGGCCGACCTGGCGTGACGGCGTGTTCTCGCTGCGCACCTTCTGCGCCGCGATCCTCGCCGCCTGGATCTCGCTGCGCATCAACGTATCCTCGCCCGGCACGGCGATGCTGACCGTCTACATCGTGTCGCAGCCGCTGACCGGGATGATGCTGTCGAAGAGCGTCTACCGCGTGCTCGGCACCAGCGCCGGGGTCGTGGCCAGCATGACCTTCATCGGCCTGTTCGCGCAGGAGCGCGAGCTGTTCGTGCTGGCCAGCGCGCTGTGGTTCGGGTGCTGCATCTACGTCTCGGTGCTGCTGCGCGACGCGCCTGGCGCCTATGCGCCGCTGCTGGCCGGCTACACCGCCGCGATCATCGGCTTCCCGGCGATCACCCAGCCGGAGGCGGTGTTCGACATCGCCACCAACCGCTGCGTCGAGATCCTGACGGGGATCGGCTGCGCCGGCGTGCTCAGCGCCATCATCCTGCCGCGCCCGGTCGGGCCGGTGCTGCTGGGCCGGATTGAAGCGCTGCTGGCGGCCACGGCGGCCTGGGCGGTCGGCATCCTGCGCACCGAGGGCACCGATGAGGCGCCCCAGGCCGACCGCGCCCGGCTGATCGGCGACGCGGTGGCGCTGGAGACGCTGCGCGCCCACGCCGTGTTCGACACCCGTGCGATCCGCCAGGCCAACGACGTGATCCGCCAGCTGCAGGGGCGGCTGTTCACCTTCCTCGCCGTGCTGGTGTCGATGCAGGAGCGCGGGCGGCTGCTGCGCTTCCGCGACCCGGCGCGGTGGCAGGCGATCCGCCCGGCCTTCGAGGCGGTGGCGCGGATCATGGACCGGTCGCTGGGCCCGGACCAGCCGGATGACGACGACAGCATCGGCGCCGCCCGGCGCCTGATCGACACGATGCAGCCGACGCTGGAAGAGCTGCGGCAGAGCCAGACCGCCATGGTCGTGCGCATCCTGCTGGACCGGCTGCAGGACCTGCTGACGCTGCGCACCGAGTGCCGGCAGCTGCGCGACCATGTCGCCGCCGGCACCCGGCCGCGCACCATGCGGTCGGCGCCGTCGATCAGCCGGCACCGCGACCAGGCAGCGGCCATCATGGCCGGGGTCACCGCCTTCGCCGCGCTGGTGGTCGCCTGCAGCTTCTGGATCCTCACCGCCTGGCCGAATGGCGCCGCGGCCGCCACCATCCTGGTCGTGGTCTTCGGCTTCTTCTCCGGCGCGGACGAGCCGGCGCTGCCGGCCATGGGATTCCTGCGCATGGCGTTGGTCGCCTCCGTCATCTACCTGCTCTATTTCACGCTGGTGCTGCCCCGGGTCGACGGCTTCCCGATGCTGGCCCTGGTGCTGGGCGCGGTGCTGGTGCCGGCCGGCATCCTGATGCCGGCGCCGCGGATCGGGCCCTCGGGTCTGCTGCTCTGCATCAACTTCCTGACCCTGCTGGGGCTGTCCGACCGGGCCTCGCTCGACTTCGCCGGCGCCATCAACAACAGCCTCGCCACCCTGGCCGGCATCGCCCTGGCGGTGCTGCTGTTCCGGCTGATCCGGCCGCTCGGCGTGCGCTGGATGGCGCAGCGCTTCGTCACCGGCATCATGGCCGACCTGTCGCGCATGGCCTCCGGCAGCGGCCTGTCGCAGGCCGAGTTCGAGAGCCGGATGTTCGACCGCATCAACGGCCTGTTCTCGCGGCTCGACCATGCTTCGCCCGGCGACCGGCCGATCCTGCATGGCAGCCTGGCCAGCCTTCGCGTCGGCCACAACATCATCATCCTGCGCCGTCTCCTGGGCCGGCTGCCGCCGCCGGGCGTGCGGGCGGTGGAGACGGCGCTGGCCGCGCTGGAGCGCCATTTCGGCCTGGCCTGGCGCCACCGCGGGTCCAGCGGCCCCGAGGCGATGGCCGCCCTGGCGCGGGCCGGCGAGGCGCTGCAGGGCCTCGACACCGACCGCAACACCGTCGCCGCCCTGGTCTCGGTCACCGCGATCTGGGTGACCCTGTCCTACCAGTCCGAATTCTTCGCCATGCCGCAGGCCGATGGCCCGGCCCTCATCCGCGACCTGATCGTGCCGACGCCATGAATCCCCTGATCAAGGAAATCGACCTCGCCGGCGTCTACCTGTCGCCGATGCTCGGCTACCTGGTGGTGGCGCTGCTCATCACCGGCGTGCTGCGCTTCGGGCTCGGGCGCGTCGGCGCCTATCGCTGGATCTGGCATCCGGCGCTGTTCGACCTGTCCCTGCTCCTGATCATCCTAACCACCCTCGTCGCGCTGACGATGTGAGGGGAAGAAGACCGCCATGAAATATGCAGCCCTTGCCCTCCGCGTCACCATCACCCTGGTCATGGCGGCCGGCGCCGTCGTCGCCGGCATCCTGCTGTGGCAGTACTACATCGACAGCCCCTGGACCCGGGACGCCCGGGTGGCGGCCGAGATCGTGCAGGTGGCACCCGACGTCTCCGGCATCATCGTCGACCTGCGCGTGGCCAACAACCAGGCGGTGAAGAAGGGCGACGTGCTGCTGGTGATCGACCCCGACCGCTACACCCTGGCGGTGCAGCGGGCCCAGGCCGCGCTGGACAGCCAGGCGGCGCAGGCCGAGCAGCTGGAGGCGGATGCCGCCCGCCGGGCCAAGCTGGGCCTCAACGCCATCTCGGTCGAGGCCCAGCAACAGGCGGAATCGCAGGCCAAGGCGGCCCGCGCGGCGGTGGAGCAGGACCAGGCGGCGCTGGACACGGCCAAACTGGACCTGGAGCGGACGACGATCCGGTCGCCGGTCAACGGCTTCATCTCCACATTGATCGTGCGGCAGGGCGCCTATGCCATGGCGGGCAAGCAGGTGATGGCGATCGTCGACGCCGACAGCTTCCATGTCCGGGGCTATTTCGAGGAGACCAAGATCCCGCGCATCCAGCCGAACGACAAGGTCGAGATCCGGCTGATGGGCGTGTCGACGCCGCTGCAGGGCCATGTCGCCAGCATCGACCGCGCCATCTCGGACCGCGAGGTGACGCTGAACTCCTTCTACCAGATCGTCGACGTCAACCCGACCTTCAGCTGGGTCCGCCTGGCGCAGCGCATCCCGGTCCGGATCGCCATCGACAAGGTGCCCGACGGCGTGCTGCTGGCCTCCGGCATGACCGCCACGGTCGAGGTGCTGCCGGCCGCGGAGGGGGCGAAGTAGGGGTGGGCGCCATCCCGCTGTTGTCATGCCCGGGCTTGACCCACGGCTGTCCGGTTGAGGAAAAATCGCAACTAGTGGGTGTTTGGTTTGGGATTGAATTCCATTTTACTGTCATCCTCGGGCTTGACCCGAGGATCCAGGGGCTTTCAAGAGCCGCTCTCGGTGGCCCTGGATTGCCGGGTCAAGCCCGGCAATGACAGTTGAGGGTAGGAGAGGCTTGGAAAGAGCTGTTCAACAGCTACTCCGCCGCCTGCTCCTCTTCGCCCAGGAAGCCGCCGGACTGGCGGCGCCACAGCGAGGCGTAGTGGCCGTTCGCCTTCAACAGCTCCTCATGGCTGCCGATCTCGACGATGCGGCCGCGCTCCAGGATCACCAGCCGGTCCATCCGGGCGATGGTCGACAGGCGGTGGGCGATGGCGATCACCGTCTTGCCCTGCATCAGGTCCTCGAGCTGTTCCTGGATCGCCGCTTCGACCTCGGAATCGAGCGCCGAGGTGGCCTCGTCCAGGATCAGGATCGGCGCGTTCTTCAAGACCACCCGGGCGATCGCCACGCGCTGGCGCTGGCCGCCGGACAGCTTCACCCCGCGCTCGCCGACATGGGCCTCGTAGCCGCGCCGGCCGCGCCAGTCCTCGACATCCAGGATGAAGTCGTGGGCATGGGCCTGCTTGGCCGCGGCGATCACCTCAGCCTCCGTCGCGGTCGGCCGGCCGTAGTTCAGGTTCTCGAAGATCGACCGGTGCAGCAGCGAGGTGTCCTGGGTGACCACCGAGATCTGCTCGCGCAGGCTTTCCTGCGTCACCCCGGCGATGTCCTGGCCGTCGATCAGGATGCGGCCGCGCTCCAGGTCGAAGAAGCGCAGCAGCAGGTTGACCAGCGTCGACTTGCCGGCGCCGGAGCGCCCGACCAGGCCGATCTTCTCGCCCGGGCGGATGTCGAGGTTCAGGTTCTCGATCACGCCGCCCGGGCGGCCGTAGTTGAAGCTGACATTGTCGAAGCGGATGCCGCCCGCGGTCACCTTCAGCCGCTTGGCGTCCGGCTTGTCGACCAGGCGCAGCGGGTTGGCGATCGAGATCATGCCCTCCTGCACCACGCCGATATTCTCGAAGATCGTGGTCACCTGCTGCGCCACCCAGCCCGCCATGTTGACGATCTGCCAGGTCAGCGGCAGCACCATGGCGACGGCGCCCAGCGCCACCACCCCCTCCCGCCACAGCAGGATGGCGATGGCCGCGGTCGATACCACCAGCGTCGCGTTGGTGGTCGACAGGCACAGGTTGAACAGGGTGATCAGCCGCAGCTGGCTGCGGAAGATCGTGGTGTGGCCGTCCACCGCCTCGCGGACGTAGTCGTCCTCCTCCTTCGCCCGGGCGAACAGCTTCACCGTCAGGATGTTGGTGTAGCTGTCGACGATCCGGCCGGTCAGCAGCGACCGCGCCTCCGACATCTCCAGCGAGCGCTGCTTCAGCCGCGGCACGAAATAGGTCAGGAGCAGGATGTAGATCGCGAACCAGGCCATGGTCGGCAGCGCCAGCCACAGATCGGCGCTGGCCAGCAGCACCAGCGCGCTGGTGCCGTAGACGGTCAGGTACCAGACCGCGACGATCGACGTCACCGTGCTGTCGCGCAAGGCCACGCCGGTCTGCATCACCCGGTTGGCGATGCGGCCGGCGAAGTCGTTCTGGAAGAAGGTCCAGCTCTGCCGCACCACGTGCCAGTGGCTCTGCCACCGGACCAGGTTGGTGAAGCCCGAGGCGATGATCTGGTTGGTGATCAGCGCCTGCAGGAACAGGGCGCCTGGCCGGCAGATCAGCAGCACCGCCGCCATACCGGCCAGCAGGTGCCAATGGTCGGCGAAGAGGGCTTCGGGCGAGACGGTGCCGAGCAGGGTGACGACCCGGCCGATGAACACCGGGATCAGCGCGTCGAGCAGCGCGACGGTCAGCCCGGCGCCGAGCAGGGCGAGATAGTACCAGCGGACCTGCCGCAGGAAGAACCAGTAGAACCGCAGCAGATTGCCCGGCGGCTGCCCAGGCATGCCCGTGGCGGTCGGCAGCACGCGGGCTTCGAAAAAGCGGAACATCGGGAGGGCTTCCGGCGGGCGTTCTTATTTGGCGGCAGGCATGCAGCCTGCGCCGATAATGCAGCGACGAAAAGACCGGACAATTGGACGCAGGAATTCGTTCAGCGCGGGGCTCGCGACACATCGCTGCGCCAGGGTCGGGAGACGGATCTCTCCGCATTCTGGCGCATCAGGAATGCAATCTGGCGTTTCAAGTGAAGCGTAAGTCCTCTGAATTACATTTTATTTGTCAGACATTATTCAATAACGACGCTGTGTGAGTATTTATTGTGCTAAATTTTCCTCTACCTTCGTTTGAATTGCTGAATTCTTGCCATGGCCGCGGACGGAGAGCAACTTAAAGTGTGATGCCGGTCCATCCGGATGCCAATTCGACCGGACCCCTTGCGGGTCCCGGAGGCGCCGGGCAGCGAAGACCGGTGGGAGGATGTGGCGATGAAACATTGGCAAACCACCGTATCGCGACTCGCGCTGATCACGGGATCGTTGCTGTCGATGGCGGCAGCCTGCGGTTCTTCCAACGAACACCCGCTCGCCGTCTGGGGCGTTGTCCCCGGCCGTGTCGACGTGGAGAGCCGATACGAGGAGAAGTGGACCGGTGGCCACAAGGACGACGTCGTGGCCTACCGGATGCGCGACCCGGAGCTCGGCGGCTTCTATCCGGCGGAGCGGACACTGGTGAACGGCAAGGAGAGCTACGTCTTCACCGATGCGGGCAACCAGATGCGCGAGCAGGAGCGCCTGGCGCAGTTGAAGCGGCGCCAGGGTTCCACCATCACCGCCACGGCGTCTGGCGGCGGTGGGGGTGGCGGCGGGGGCGGCGGGGGAGGCGGGGGAGGTGGCGGCGGGCAAGGCGACGGGTGAGGCCGCGGACCGCCGGGGCGGGATGGGGCCATGCTGATCTGCATCCCCGATGTGCTTGACCGGGCGCAGGCCCAGGCGGTGCGGGCGATCCTGCAGCGCGGCGATTTCGGCGATGGCGGCGGCACCGCGGGCCGGCGCGGCCGCCGGGTCAAGCACAACCTGCAGCTGCCCCGCTTCGACCCGGTGTCGCGGGAGGCGGGGGAGATCGTCTCGGCTGGGCTCAAAGCCAGCGACGCGTTCCGGCGAGGGGTGCTGCCGAAGACGCTGCAGGTGCCGCTGTTCAGCCGCTACGAGACCGGCATGGGCTACGGCGCCCATGTCGACGGCGCGATCTCGAACGGGCCGGAGCCGATCCGCAACGACGTCGCGGTCACCCTGTTCCTGTCCGATCCGGCCGGCTATGAGGGCGGCGAGCTGGTGGTCCAGACCGAGTTTGGCGACCAGGAAGTCAAGCTGCCGGCCGGGTCGGCCGTGGCCTATCCGGCGGCGAGCCTGCATCGCGTCGCGCCGGTAACCGCGGGCGCCCGGCTGGTCGCGGTGCTCTGGGTCCAGAGCTATATCCGGGATCCGGCCAAGCGGGAGATGCTGTACGACCTCGACCGCGCCTGCCAGCGGCTCGAGGCGTTGGATCCCGAGGGCGAGGCGACCGACCTTGCCTACAAGACCTACTTCAACCTGGTCCGGCGCTGGGCCGAGCTCTGAGCCGGCAACTGCCGTTCCGTGGCGTCAGTGCGCGCGGTCACTGGCGGGCTGGCGCCAGCCTCTAGAATCGTCGCCATGGATGCAGGGGCGCGGCCGGATCGTCCGGCCGCGGCATCCGAGGGGTAAGACATGAAGTACATCATCGTGCCGGTCCTGGTGGCGCTGGCCGGCTGGACCACCCGACCGGCTTTGGCCGACGACATCCACAACGCGCTCGGCCAAGTCGAATCGGCCCACAGCAGTGGCGATTGCGGTCGCGCCAAGAAAGCGGCCGACCTTGCGGCGACGCTGCTCGGCCAGCAGGCCTATGCCGCAGCCGTCGACCTGTCGAAGCTGAAATAGACATGGGCGAGGGGCTCCGGCCCCTCGCTCCTGACCTCAGGCGGCGTCCCTTGCCATCATGGCGACCACCGCATCGATCGGTGTCGGGCCACGGCGGTGCCCGGCGGCCGGATCGGTCGCGAAGTCGACATGGCCGCTGTTGAGGGCGCGGTTCAGCTCGACGAAGCCGTCGACCGCGCCGGGCGAGAGGCCGGCCTGCGACAGCGCCGCGGGCCAGTCCGTCTCGGGCACGGCGACGGCCTGCACCGGCCGGCCGAGCGCCCGGGCGAAGGCGGCGGCGACGTCGTTCGGAGCATAGGCGGCTGGCCCCTCCAGCCCGATCGTCCGGATCCCGCCCCAGTCCTCGCGCAAGGCCTCGGCGGCGGCGCGGCCGATATCGGCGGTCGCCACCATCGGGATCGTCCGGTCGAGCGGCGCCAGGAAGCTGGGCAGCACGCCCTGCGCGGCGGCGACGCCGGCCATCTCGGCCCAGTTCTCCATGAAATAGGCGGCGCGCAGGAAGGTCGCCGGCACGCCGGTCGCGGCCAGGCGCTGCTCCAGCGCGCGGTTGACCAGGATCAGCCCGGTGCCCTCCGGCCGGTCGGCGCCGACCGAGGACAGCGCCACCAGCTTCGGCAGCCGGGCGGCGGTCACGGCCTCGGCGATTGCGGCGGCCATCGCCTGTCCGCGGGCGATGGGGACCGGCTCGGTGTAGTAGGGCGGAACCAGCAGATAGGCGCCCGTCGCGCCGGACAGGGCGTCGCTCAGGGCCGGGATGTCGGTCAGGTCGGCGACCGCCACCTTCGCGCCCTGCCGGGCCCAGATCTCTCCCTTCGCCGCGTCGCGGACGACCACGCGCACGCGTTCGCCCGCCTCGATCAGGGCCCGGGCGGCGGCTGCGCCCGTCCGCCCGGTCACGCCGGTGACGACATACATCGGTCTCTCTCCTGGCTGGATACGGCCCCACACGGGGCCGGTGCCCAAGAGATGCAGCCGGTATCGCCATATCTCAAATGCATGGATATGATGATCTTCATGCGCGAAGTGGATCTGCGATCCGTCGACCTGAACCTGCTGAAGCTGTTGGACGCGCTGCTGCGCGACCGCAGCGTCACCCGCGCCGGGCAGCGGCTCGGCCTCAGCCAGCCGGCGGCCAGCCGCGCCCTGGGCCGGCTGCGGCGGCTGCTGGCCGACCGGCTGGTGGTGCGGACGCCGCAGGGGCTGGAGCCGACGCCGCGGGCCGCCGCCCTGGCCGAGCCGGTGACGCGGCTGCTGGAGGGGGCCCGGGCGATCGTCGCGCCGGCGGCGTTCGACCCGGCCACCGCGCACGGCCGGATCGTCATCGGCAGCGTCGACTACACGACCCTGCTGGTGATGCCGGCGCTGGCATCGCGGCTGTCGCGGCTGGCACCCGGGCTGGATGTGGAGGTGCCGCCCCTGGTCGGCGGCCATGTCGAGCTGATCGCCCGCGATGCCGCCGATCTCGCGCTCGGCGTCTATGACGATCTGCCCGCCGGGTTCTTCCGCCGGAGGCTCTATGACGAGGATCTGGTCTGCGTGGTGCGGCAGGGCCATCCGGTGGCCGGGCAGGGCCTGACGCTGGAGCGCTTCGTGGCCCTATCGCACGTGACCATCGTCGTCACCGGCCGCGGCGAGGCGCCGGTCGACATCGCCCTCGCCCGGCTCGGGCTGACCCGCCGGGTGGCGATGCGGCTGCCGCATTTCCTGGTGGCGCCGATGCTGGTGGCCCGCAGCGACATGATCCTGTCGCTGCCGCGCCGCCTGGCCCGGCAGGCCGCGGCTATGGTGCCGCTGACGGTGCTGGAGCTGCCGCTGGACCTCGATCCCCTGTCGATGTCGATGATCTGGCACGAGCGGCGGCAGGACGACCCGGCCCACGCCTGGCTGCGGCGGCAAGTGGTCGAGGCGGTGCGGGAGGTCGCGGGACCGGATGACAGGCTTTGCCGCGACGCGGATGCTGCCAGCGGCCTGACCGCTCAGAAATCGGAGCAGCGGCCGTTGACGTCCCAGTCGCCGTAGCGAGTCGGCTCCAGCCCCTTGGGGCCGCCGATCTCGCCCGGCTTCTGCGGCACGATCTCGACCGGCGCGCCGGTGCGCGGGTCGATGCGCTCGGCCAGCTCCTGGGGCGATAAGGGCTTGGGAGTTTCGATCTCGCTCATGTCCTGGATATGGCGAGGCGGGGCCGCGGAGTCCAGGCTTGATCGGAAGCAGGCCGGGGCCATTTCATCCCGGGACGAGACGGACGGAGGAATCGATGTCGGGCTATATCCGCACGGCGATGCTGCTGGCGGCCCTCACCGCGCTGTTCATGGCGGCGGGCTGGCTGCTGGGCGGGCGGGGCGGAATGATGATCGCGCTGCTGGTGGCGGTGGGCATGAACCTGTTCGCCTACTGGAACGCGGACAAGATGGTGCTGCGCATGCACAATGCGCGCGAGGTCGACGCCCGCACCGCGCCCGATTTCTATAACCTCGTCGCCCGGCTGGCCGAGCAGGCGCAGCTGCCGATGCCGCGGGTCTACATCATCGACACCGACCAGCCGAACGCCTTCGCCACCGGCCGCAACCCCCAGAACGCCGCGGTTGCCGCCACCACCGGCCTGTTGCGCCGGCTGTCGGCGGAGGAGGTGGCGGGGGTGATGGCGCATGAGCTGGCGCATGTCCGCAACCGCGACACGCTGATCATGACGATCACCGCGACCATCGCCGGCGCGCTGTCGATGCTGGCCAATTTCGGCCTGTTCTTCGGCGGCGGCGACAACCGCAACAACCCGCTCGGCTTCATCGGCGTGATCCTGACCGTGGTGCTGGCGCCGCTGGCCGCCATGCTGGTGCAGATGGCGATCAGCCGCTCGCGCGAATACGAGGCCGACCGGGTCGGGGCCGAGATCTGCGGCCGGCCGCTGTGGCTGGCCGCGGCGCTGGAAAAGATCGAGGCGTTCTCGAAGCGGATCGACTACGGTGCGGCAGAGCGGAATCCCGCCACCGCCCACATGTTCATCATCAATCCGTTGCACGCCCATGCGGTCGACAGCCTGTTCTCGACACACCCCAAGACTGCCAACCGCGTCGCCGCGCTGCAGCGGATGGCGGGCGTCGCCCAGGGCCAGGGCCGCGGGCCGTGGGGGTGAGGGATTCTCTCCAAGCCTCCTTTCCTTCCCATTCTTTCAACGTCATTCCCGCGAAAGCGGGAATCTCTTTCCGGTCCATCTACGACGAGATCCCCGCTTTCGCGGGGATGACGGATCAGGGGATGGGTTGTCGGACCCTCTGAGGGAAATCCACCCATGACCGCCGGAGCCGCCTCCGTCCCGCGAGCGAACTCGTGGGGCGCGATCTTCGGGTGGTGTCTCTACGACTGGGCGATGAGCGCCTTCAACACGGTCATCGGCACCTTCGTCTTCTCGGTCTATTTCACCAAGGGCATCGTCGGCGACGCCGATCACGGCGCGGCGCTATGGGGCGTCGCCGTCGGCTCCGGCGGCATCGTGGTGGCGCTGCTGAGCCCGGTGTTGGGCGCGGTCGGGGATTATGGCGGGCGGCGCAAGGCCTGGCTGGCTGGCTGCGTCGCCGTGGCCGCGGTGCCGACGGCGCTGCTCTGGTTCATGGCGCCGGACCCGTCCTGGATCATCCCGGCGATGCTGCTGGTCGGCCTCGCCTCCATCGCCTTCGAGGTGTCCTACGTCTTCTACAACGTGCTGCTGATCGACGTGGCGCCGCCGGGCATGCTCGGCCGCGTCTCCGGCTGGGGCTGGGGGCTCGGCTATTTCGGCGGGCTGGTGTGCCTGGTGATCGCGCTGTTCGGGCTGATCGGCTTCGGCGGGGCCGCGCCGCTGCTGCCGCTGCCGGCGGTGGAGTCCGCCGGCCCGCGCGCCACCGGGCCGCTGGTGGCGCTGTGGTGGGTGGTGTTCGCCCTGCCGCTGCTGCTGCTGGTCCGCGAGCGGCCGGGCGGCACCCCGATCGGGGCCGCGATCCGCCGCGGCTTGGCCGATCTATGGCGCACGCTCAAGTCGCTGCCGGGGCAGGGCAACCTGGTGCGTTTCCTGGTCGGCAGCGCGATCTACCGCGAAGGCTTCAACATGCTGTTCGCCTTCGGCGGCATCTACGCCGCGGGCGCGCTGGGGCTTGATTTCGGCCAGCTGGTGCTGTTCGCGATCGGGCTCAATGTCACCTCCGGCATCGGCGCGATCCTGTTCGCCTGGGTCGACGACGCGATCGGGTCGAAGCCGACGATCCTGATCTCGATCGTCGGGCTCGTCTTTCTCGGCGTGCCGATCATCCTGGTCACCGATCCCTACTGGTTCATCGGCCTGGCCCTGGCGCTGGGCCTGTTCCTCGGGCCGGCCCAGGCGGCCAGCCGCACCCTGATGGGCCGGATGGCACCGCCAGGCGGCGAGGGCGAGGCCTACGGCCTGTACGGCCTGACCGGCCGCGCCACAGGTTTCCTCGGCCCCTGGCTGTTCGCCGGCGCCACCGCCCTCTTCGCCACCCAGCGCGCCGGCATGGCCACGGTCATCGCCCTGTTCGCGCTCGGCGGGCTGATCGTGGCGACGGTGCGGGAGCCGGCGCGCGGCTGATACATAGAATTTGACAGACCTGCCGGCCTCCAGGACTGTTGTCGGAATTCTGGGGAGTCATTTTCAGATGTCGATTGCCGATGAGGCACCCCGGACGGGACGCGTCGGTTATGACGGCAGCCGGCTCGGAATCGGCGGCCTGTTCCTGAAGACGCTGCTGCTGTCGCTGGTGACGCTGGGCCTCTACAATTTCTGGGGCAGGACGCAGATCCGACGGGCGATCTGGGCAGCCATCAGCGTCGACGGCGAGCCCTTCGAATACACCGGCACCGGCACGGAGCTGTTCTTCGGCTTCCTCAAGGCCATCGCCGTGCTGATCGGCGTCGGCCTGCCGCTGGCAGCCCTGATCTGGCTGAGCCTGCGGACGGAGTCCGACACCGGAGCGCAGCTGGCGCAGCTCGCCTTCTATCTGGTCCTTCTGGCGCTCGCCGTCGCGGCGGTCTATTTCGCCACGCGCTACCGGCTGTCGCGCACGCAGTGGCGCGGCATCCGCTTCGGCCTCGACGGCGACGCCGGCAGGTTCATCCTGGGCAGCATCGGCTATTCGCTGCTGGTGCTGGCGACGCTCGGCATCTGCGTGCCGCTGCTGCGGACCTGGCAGGCCAGGACCATCGTCAACAATACGCGCTACGGCACCGTGCCGTTCCGCATGGAGGCGTGGGGGGTGACGCTGATCTGGCCCTGGATCGTGGCCATGCTGCTGACTGCGCCGACGCTGGGCATCGCGCTGGTGTGGTATCGGGTGCAGGAGTTCCGGAGCTGGACCTCGTCCATCAGCGTCGCCGGGGTGAAGCTCGACAGCCGCCTGCGCCTGCGCGACGTGCTGGGGCCGGCGATCCTGCTCTCCCTCATCACCGTGGTCTTCTTCGTCGCCCTGCTGCTGCCGACCACCTTCGAATGGCTGGAGGTGTGGCGGACACGCATGCCGCGGCCGGGCGCCAACCTGCTCTCCGTCGCCGGCATCGGGATCTATGTGGTGCTGGCGCCGACGATCAATTTCATCGTGCTCGGCCACACGGTGCTGAAGGCGAGCTGCGAGACCCTGGCGATCGGCGGCGCGCTGGACCTGGTGGGCCAGGCCGCCGGCGCCGGCCCGCGCCTCAATGCCGGAAGTGCCGCCGGCCGGTGAACACCATGGCGATGCCGGCCTGGTCGGCGGCGTCGATCACCTCGCGGTCACGCATCGAGCCGCCGGGCTGGATCACCGCGGTGGCGCCGGCCTCGACCAGGGCCAGCAGGCCGTCGGCGAAGGGGAAGAACGCCTCCGACGCCGCCACCGACCCGGCGATGCGCGCGCCGGTCTCGCCGGCCGCCTTGGCCGCCTCCGCCGATTTCGCCACCGCGATCTTGACGCTGTCCACCCGGCTCATCTGCCCGGCGCCGATGCCGACCGTGCTGCGGCCCTTGGCGAAGACGATGGCGTTGGAGCGGACATGCTTGGCCACCTGGGTGGCGAACAGCAGGTCCTCGATCTGCGCCGGGGTCGGCGCCTTGCGGGTGACCAGCTTCAGCTCCGACGCCGCCGGCGCCGCATCGTCGCGGGTCTGGGTCAGGAAGCCGCCGGCGACGCTGCGCAGGATGCGGCGGCGCTGCGCCGGATCCTGCATCCCGCCGGTCTTCAGCACCCGCAGATTGGCCTTGGCGGCGAAGACCGCGGCGGCCTCCGGTTCGACATCCGGGGCGATCACCACCTCGGCGAACAGCGCGGTGATCGCCTGGGCCGTGGCGGCATCGATCGGCCGGTTGGCGGCGATGATGCCGCCGAAGGCGCTGATCGGGTCGCAGGCCAGGGCCTTGGCATAGGCCTCGCCCAGCGAGCCGGCGACGGCGACGCCGCAGGGGTTGGCGTGCTTGACGATGACGACCGCGGGCTCGGTGAACTCCGACACCGCCTCGAAGGCCGCATCGGCGTCGAGGATGTTGTTGTAGCTCAGTTCCTTGCCCTGTACCTGCTCGGCCGTGGCCGGGCCGGGCACCGACGGGCCGCTGAGATAGAGGGCGGCGGCCTGGTGCGGGTTCTCGCCGTAGCGCAACGTCTCGGCCAGCTTGCCGGACAGCGACAGGCGCGGCGGGAAGGTCTCGCCCTCGACCTCGGCGAACCAGCCGGCGATGGCGGCGTCATAGGCGGCGGTGCGGGCGAAGGCGGCGGCGGCGAGGCGGCGGCGGGTCGGCCCCAGCGTGCCGCCATTGGCCGCGATCTCCAGCCGCAGCGGCTCATAGTCGACCGGCGAGGTGACGACGGCGACGAAGGCGTGGTTCTTGGCCGCGGCGCGGGTCATCGCCGGGCCGCCGATGTCGATGTTCTCGATGCCGTCGTCGAAGCTGGCGCCGCGCGCGATCGTCGCCTCGAACGGGTACAGGTTCGACACCAGCAGGTCGATCGGCGCGATGCCGTAATCGGTCATCGCTTCGAGATGCTCGTCGCTGTCGCGCCGGGCCAGCAGGCCGCCATGGATCTTCGGATGCAGGGTCTTGACCCGCCCGTCCATGATCTCGGGGAAGCCGGTATGGGCCGAGACCTCCTTGACCGGGATGCCGGCGTCCGCCATCGCCTTGAAGGAGCCGCCGGTCGACAGGATCTCGACCCCGCGATCGGCCAGGAACCGGGCGAACTCGACGATGCCGGTCTTGTCGGAGACGGAGATCAGCGCGCGGCGGATCGGCAGGGCGGCTTCGGTCATCATCGGTAGGGCTCCCGGACGGCAATGCGCCCGTCTTTAGACCCGACGGGGAGGGATGTCGACAAACTCGGCGAGCCCCGGTCCTCAGGCCGTCCTCAAGAGGCTGCAGGCGTTGGCCACTCGTAGGCACGGATCGACACTTCGTCGCCGTCGCGCCCAACGACGATCGCCGTGTTCATCGGGTCTGGAAGCCCGGTCTGGAGATACCGCAGGACCGCCTCGAACGAGGCCCGCTGTTCCGCGCGCCCGTTGGCTGCGGCCAATATGATCAGCCCCGCATGCAGCGGGGCTTTTGACTGATATCGCTCGAGAAATTCCTGGCCGTTGTTGGTGACCAGAATCCAATCATCATCGAGGATCCGCTTCATGAGGATCGGATCTCCTGCCCCGTTGAGCCCGACCTCGTTCACATGCTGCGAGTGGAGACCGCGTTGCCGCGCGAGTTCCGCAAGGTCGGGGCTCAGATTCTCGTCGATCAGGAGCCGCACGACCTATCCGATCATGGGCGTGCGAGATCGGCCACGGACATCCGAAAGACTTCCTTTCCACCCTCGGGAAAAGAAGGACGGTCGGGCCGCGGATGCGCATTGGCATACAGGCGGGCGGCCTCGATCTTCTCGGCGTCGAGAGTCGGATAGTCGTGCAATATCTCGTCGATCGCGGCCCCCTCTTCCACGATCTTGGCGATGGTGTGAGCCGTGATACGCGTGCCGCGGATCACCGGCTCACCTCGTTGAATGTTTGGATCGACAACGATCATTTCCATCAACCGTATGTTCCGCTCGATCGTCATATCGACCACCTTGATCGTATCCCCGAGATCGACTCTCACGTCGTCCGTGACCCAGACATTGGACACGCCGAAGCGCAGATATTCGCGCAAGCCCAGATGACGCAGCTCCTCGACACGTCCTCTGGTCGCAGGCATCGGGCTCGATCCTCGAAAAATCTGTTGCCGGAGAATTGATATAGTGCCCTGGCGCCGCCGGTGAAAGCCCGGGCGTCACGCCAGCCGGCGTTCCCGCCGCAGGATCCATTGCACGCCGGTGCTTTCCGCCCCGACCTCGCCCCAGATCACGACCTGCGTGGTCTTGCGGCGGTCGGTGCCGCGGCCGGCATAGATGCCTTCCTCCAGCGCCACCTCGCCGCCATAGCCGCGCAGGCGCCAGCCGTCGCCGCCGGGCAGGCGGATGATCACCGAGCTGCCGCCCTGCACCGGCGACAGCTGCAAGGCCGGGTGCAGGTGGAAGCGGATGGCGAAGGGCAGGCCGCGGGCGGCGTCGGTCTCGGCGAACAGGATGTCCTCGCCGCGCAGCTCGTCGCCATTGGCCGACAGCTCCAGCCGACGGCGATGGATCAGGCCCAGCGCCTCGCGGTAGCCGTCGTGCCAGGCATCGATCAGCACCGATTGCGGCGTCTCCTGCCGATCGACCTCGATGCCGTGCGGCCGCTTGCCGATGCCGGCGTCGCGCAGCACCTCGGCCGAATCGCGGCCGGCGACGCTGAGCGTGGAATGGGCCGGCGTGCCGCGCAAAGCGGTGTGCCAGGCGCTGTCCTCGGCGCTGCCGCGGCCGGGCCAGGCGCCGCAATTCACGATCATGCGCTCGCGCCCGACCGACAGCTCGAACGACAGCAGCCCGGCATGGGCACCGTCATCCGCGCCGGCCGGCGGCGGCGCGCCGACATCGAGCAGCAGCAGGGTGCGGCCGGCCATCGCCCGCTCGAAGCCGCTGTGCCGCGCGCTCTTCGGCGCCCGCGCCTTGGAATCGGCCTGGGACAGCACGGCGTCGATCAGCACCGGCTCGCCCTCCTGCGCATCGTTGAACAGGGCGAAGCCGCCGTCGCCGTGGCGCAGCAGGCGCAGCGCCGGGGCCATCCGGTCGATCGCCAGGTGCAGCGCATCCGGCACATGCGACTGGGCGGCGCGGAAGGCGGCGCGGATGTCGATCAGCTGGCGCAGCACGGTCAGGTGCACCGCCGGGTTGCGCTGGATGTGCCCGCCATCGGGCAGGATCTGGCGCGGCAGGCACTTGCCGAGGATGCGCTGGGCCTGGTCCAGCCGCGGCCGGCCCTGGGGCAGGGCGACGGCGCCGTAGACCAGGCCGCGCACGGTCTGGATCTGGCGCGGGTCGATCGGGTCGCCGTCGGCGACGCGGGTCAGGTGGCGCAGCTGCCGCGACAGGCTGGCGAAGACGCGCGTCCGGAAATCATCGTCGGCGCTGGCGCAGAAGAAATCATGGGCGCCAAGCCAGCTGGCGATGCGCTGGCCCAGGATGTCCGGCTGCCAGGTCAGCGGGTGCCAGCGGTCGTAGCGTTCGATCCAGTGGTCGATCAGCCGCCGCGCTTGGCGCCGGGCCTGGTCGCCGCCGGCCGCGCGCAGGTCGCGCAACCATTCGAAGCCGTGCAGCGCCGCGATGAAGTCGGGGCCGGCGCCGTAAGGCTCCCACGGCGCGGCCGTCGCCGCCTCATAGGTCTGGCCGCCCAGCCGGTACGTCCCGGCGATCAGGGCTGTGCCGCGCTCGGCATCGCCCGGCCAGGGGTCGGGCGGCACCATCAGCAGGTCGCGCGGCCCCTTGCGCCCCAGCGCCACGGAGTAGAGCGGGTTCGAATAGGCGAACCGCGCCAGCTGGTCCTGGACGTTGCGGGTCAGGCTGCGCGGGTTCCGCATCGCTCAGCTTTTGCCGCGGAGGGCGGCGATGTTGGCGGCGTAGGCCTTAGGCCCGCCGCGGAACGCCGCAGTGCCTGCGACCAGTGTGTCGGCGCCGGCGGCGATCACCCTAGGCGCCGTCTCCGGCGTGATACCGCCATCGACCTGCAGCCGCACGTCGCGGCCGGACTTGTCGATCATCGCGCGCAGCCGGGCGATCTTGTCGAGCTGGCTCTCGATGAAGCTCTGGCCGCCGAAGCCGGGATTGACCGTCATCACCAGCACCAGGTCGATGTCGCCCAGCAGCTCCTCGACCATGGCGACCGGCGTCCCTGGGCTCAGCACCACGCCCGGCGCCTTGCCGAGCGAGCGGATCAGCTGAACGGTGCGGTGCGGGTGCGGCCCGGCCTCGGGGTGGAAGCTGATGCGGTCGGCCCCCGCCTCGGCGAAAGCCGGGATGTAGGGGTCGGCCGGGCCGATCATCAGATGGGTGTCGAAGGGCAGAGCGGACCAGGGCCGCAACGCCTTCACCACGCTCGGGCCGAAGGTGATGTTGGGCACGAAATGCCCGTCCATGATGTCGAGGTGGAGCCAGTCGGCCCCCGCCTCGGTCATGGCACGTGCCTCCTCGCCCAGGCGGGCGAAGTCGGCGGAGAGGATGGAGGGGGCGATCACGACCGGCTTGACCATGATCGTCGTCATAACAATTGGCCGGCCGCGTCACAACCGTGACGAAGCCGCGGGGGCCAAAGGAATGGCCGGGGCGGCGCGCCACCCCGGCCATTTTTCGCCCGAAAGGCTTACTTCGCCTTGGCCAGGAACTCGGCGACGTTGTCCGGGGTCACCGTGTCGAGGCCGACGGTGGTGATCTCCTGGACCTTCTCGCCCTTCTTCAGCTTCTGCAGCATCTCCATCGCCAGCGCGCCCATCTCATAGGGCTGCTGGCCGATCAGGCCGTTGGCGTAGCCGTCGCGCAGCAGCTCCAGCTCCGGCTTCAGCGTGTCGGCCGAGACCAGGACGATCTCCTTCGACTTCAGCTTGGCCTTGATCGGCTCGGCGAAGCTGCGGAACGCGTCCGGCACGAACAGCGGCCAGCCGCCGACCGGCAGCAGCGCGTCGATGTCCGGATGGGCGGTCAGCGTGTCCTGCAACTGCTGCACCGCCAGGGCGGCGTCGTCGTTGCAGTACAGCGGCGAGCCGGCGACCTGGGTCCAGCCGGCGCCCAGCCCGTCGATGGTGCCGCGCACGCGGTCAGCCAAGTTGGCCGCGGCCGGGCCGCCCGAGACCAGGGCGAAGGTGCCGCCGCCCGGATGCAGCTTGGCCGCCATCTCGCCGATCGCCTTGCCCATGGCGTAGTTGTCGGTGCCGACGAAGGCCTGGCGCTTCGACCCCGGCGCGTCGGCGTCGAAGGTGATCGTCGGGATGCCGGCGGCGACCGCCTGGTCGATGACGTTGGTCAGCGCGTCGACATCGGCGACCGAGATCGCCAGCCCGTCGATGCCCTGGGTGATCAGGTCCTGAACGATCTGCGCCTCGCTGGCCGGCTCATGCTCCACCGGGCCGATATAGACGCATTCGACGCCGAGCTTCTTGGCGGCATCCATGCAGCCGTCGCGCGACAGGTCGAAATACGGGTTGTTCATGGCCTTCGGCACCAGCGCGAAGCGCAGCTTGTCCGCCGCATTCGCACCGCCTGACATGGCCATCACGGCGCCAAGCGCCACTGCGGTCAAAAGCAACTTCTTCACAATAAATCCTCCCCTTGTTGAACTCGTTTGCCGGCGTGGCGGCTCAGGCCGCCCGCCGGGATCGGATGCGGTCCAGCAGCACCGCCAGGATGATGAACACGCCGACGAAGAAATCCTGCCAGTAGGGCTGCACGCCGCCCAGGATCAAGCCGTTGCGGATGACCTCGATCAGCGCCGCGCCGGTGATCGCGCCGAGCGGCCCGCCGATGCCGCCGGTCAGGTTGGCGCCGCCGATCACCGAGGCGGCGATCACCCGCAGCTCATAGCCGACCGCGGTGTTGGCGGGGGCGGAGCCGAGCCAGGCCAGCAGCAGCACGCCGGTGAAACCTGCAAGCGCGCTGCAGAAGACGTAGACCGAGATCTTGACCCGCTCGACCGGCACGCCGGTCAGCGCCGCCGCCTTCTCGTTGCCGCCGATGGCGAAGACGTGCCGGCCCCACTGCATGTGGCGCAGCAGGTACCAGATCATCACCGCCAGCACCGCCATGTAGATCAGCGACGGCGGCACGGTGCCGAAGAGCGGGTCGTTGCCCAGCGCCCGGAACAGGTCCTTGGCCGGCCCGGCGGTGGGCGAGCCGCGGCCCTGGGTGACGACATAGACCAGGCTGCGGCAGACGCTGAGCATGCCCAGCGTGGTGACGAAGGGCGACAGGCCCAGCCGGGCGATCAGCAGGCCGTTGACCAGCCCGACCACGCCGCCGGCCGCGACCCCCGCCAGCACGCCGAAGGCCAAAGCCAGGCCGGGCCAGTCGGCGAACAGCGTCCAGTCGGCGGACCAACCCATCGCCAGGCTGGTGGCGACGGCGCCGAGCGCCATCACCGAGCCGACCGACAGGTCGATGCCGGCCAGGATGATCACCAGCGTCTGCCCCAAGGCCGCGATGGCGATGTAGGAGAAGTTCTGGGCGACGTTCTGCAGGTTGCGCCCGGTCAGGAACTTGTCGGACGCGATCGCCATGACGACCATCAGGATCACCAGCGCCGCCAGCACATAGGTGATCTGGGACGACATGATCCGATGCAGCGGCCCCTGCCGCCGGACATTGTCGAAGGTGGCCGCTTCGGTTGCCTGGGCCGCCATCACGCCGCCTCCAGCGCGCCGGTGATCAGCCCGGTGACTTCCTCGGGCGAGCTCTGGGCGATCTGCTTGTCGGCGACCTTGCGGCCGCGGCGCATCACGATCACCCGGTCGCAGACATCGAACACGTCGGGCATGCGGTGGCTGATCAGGATCACGGCGATGCCGCCGTCGCGCAGGCGGCGGATCAGCTCCAGCACCTCATGCACCTGGCGCACGCTGATCGCCGCGGTCGGCTCGTCCATCAGGATCAGCTTGGCGTTGGCCAGGCGGGTGCGGGCGATGGCCACGGCCTGGCGCTGGCCGCCCGACATCAGCCGCACCAGGTCGCCGGCGCGGGTCTCGGATTTCAGCTCGGCGAACAGCGCCTGCGCCTTGCGGTTCATGGCGCCATGGTCGAGGCGCCGCACCGGCCAGACCCCGGTCTTCAGCTCGCGGCCGAGGAACACATTGGCGGCGGCGGTCAGGTTGTCGGCCAAGGCGAGATCCTGGTACACGACCTCGATCCCGGCCTCGCGGGCATCGACCGGCTTGTGGAAATGGACCGGCTTGCCGTCCAGCAGCACCTCGCCGGAGGTCGGCGGGAAGTTGCCCGCCATGACCTTGACCAGGGTGGACTTGCCGGCGCCGTTGTCGCCCATCAGCCCTACCACCTCGCCCGGCTCGAGCGACCAGCTCACTCCGTTCAGGGCGTGGATCGCCCCGAAATGCTTGGTAACGTCACGCAATTCCAGAAGCGCCATCCGCCCCGATCCTCCCCGGCCCGGTGAACCCGGCCTCGTTCGGGCGGAACTGTGAAAGAGAGCGCGGCGGAGTGCAAATTGTTTTTGTCTGATTATTGTATCAACGGCCGGAGGCTCATGAGTGCCGCTTCAGCCGGGCGATGTGGAAGCCGTCCAGGCCGCCGTGATCCGGCCAATGCGAGGGCAGGGTGCGGACGTCGCCGGCCGGGGTCAGCAGCTCGGCCGATCCGCCGATCTCCGCCGCCGCCACCGGCACCCGGGCCAGGCGGTCGTCCTCCGCCAGCAGCCGGTCGATCTGCGCTTCGCCCTCCTCGGGCAGCAGCGAGCAGGTGCACCAGATCAGGATGCCGCCCGGCCGCACCAGCTCGACCGCGCGGCGCAGCATCCGGGCCTGGGCCGCGGCCAGCTTGGCCACGTCCTCCGGCCCCTTCAGCCGCGGCACGTCCGGGTGCCGGCGAATCGTGCCGGTGGCGCTGCAGGGCGCGTCCAGCAGCACGCCGTCATAGGGGGCGCCGCCGGTGAAGGTCTCGGCTTCCGCGGTGTGCATCTCGGCGGCGAGGCCGAGCCGGCCGAGATTCTCCGCCACCCGCTTCAGCCGCCGGGTCGAGCGGTCGATCGCGGTCACCTCAGCGCCGGCGGCGGCCAGCTGCGCCGTCTTGCCGCCCGGCGCGGCGCAGAGGTCGAGGATGCGCCGGCCCTCGATCGGGCCGAACAGCCGGGCGGGAATCGCGGCGGCGGCGTCCTGCACCCACCAGGCGCCCTCGGCGAAGCCCGGCAGCTCCGGCACCATGCCGCCGGCCTCGCGCCGCAGCGTTCCGGTCGGAAGCGGCCGGGCGTCGAGCTGCGCGGCCCAGAGATCGGGGTCGGCCTTGACCGAAAAGTCGAGCGCCGCCTCGCGCAGATGCGCCTCGGCGACCGCGGCGGCGGTGGCGGAGCCATAGGAATCGACCAGGCGCGACCACAGCCAGTCGGGCGTGTTCAGCCGGGGCGCGTCCTGCCCGGCCAGCAGGGCCGGCCCGTCCTCGGCCAGGCGGCGCAGCACGGCATTGACCAGCCCCTTCATGCCGGCGAATCCGGTCAGGCCGGCCAGTTCGACCGAGGTGTCGACCGCGGCGTGGGACGGGGTGGCCAGGAACAGGCGCTGGGCCAGGCCCAGGCGCAGCACGTCGCGCACGGTGGCGGCGCCGCGGGCCAGCGGCGTCTTCAGCGCGCTGTCTATCAGCGCGTCGATCTGGCCCAGGCGGCGCAGCGTGGTGGTCAGCAGCAGGCGGGTGAAGGCGCGGTCCCGCGGTTCCATGCTCTGCAGGGCGAGATGGGAATCGAGGGCCTCGTCGATCGGGCGCCGCTGCGCCAGAACGGCCCGCAGCAATTCGACGGCGGCCTTGCGCGTGGCCATTCCGGTGTCGGTCATGCGCGGGATGTAGACCATCACGGCCGGGCCGGCCAGTGCCATCGCGCTCTTTCGCGTTCGGTTCCGCCGCGCCATGCTGGGGCAAAGAAGGAGGACACGCCGATGCCGCCAGAAGACACCGTCGCCCGCCGCCTCTATCTCGAGGACCTCGAGGTCGGGCAGCGTTTCGGCTCGGGAACCGTCGCGGTGACGCCGGAGGCGATCAAGGCCTTCGCCGCCGAGTTCGACCCGCAGCCCTTCCATCTCGACGAGGAGGCAGCGAAGGCGACCTTCTTCGGCGGCCTCGCCGCCAGCGGCTGGCACACCGCGGCGCTGACCATGAAGCTGCTGGTCGGCGGAGAGTTCCTGCCCGCCAATGGGCTGATCGGCGGCGGCACCGACGAGATGCGCTGGCCGCGCCCGGTGCGCCCCGGCGACGTGCTGCGGGTGGAGAGCGAGGTGCTGGAAATCCGGCCGTCGCAGTCGCGCCCCGACCGCGGCATGGTCAAGACCCGGATCACCACCCTGAACCAGGCCGGCGAGCCGGTTCAGATCATGATCGCGAACATGGTCGTGCCACGCCGGCCGGCCTGATCCTGGGGGAGAGGCAGTATGTCACGTTCAAGACGCCTGACGGCGATCGGCGTGGTTCTCGCGACGCTGTCCGGAGGCGCCGCGGCGGCGGAGACCGGCTGGACCGTCGCCAAGCCCCAGCCGGACAATCCGCTGCAGACGGCCACCCTGGCCGGCACCGCCCGCGCCGGCGAGCGATCCTCGCCGGCCCAACTGGTCATCGGCTGCCGCCCCGATGCCGACATGACAGCGCAACTGACGATTCCGGAGACGCTGGGCTTCGACACCGATTCGTTCGAGGGGCCGGACGGCATCGGCGAGCGCCAGAAGCGGCTGACCGTCGCCTTCGTCGGCGAGCGGTCGGCGCCGCGCCTGGTCTCCGGCTGGTGGAGCGAGAACACGGTGTTCACCTTCAGCTTCGCCCTGTCGAAGCCGGAGGCCGCGCGCTGGCTGGCGCGGCCGGGGCAGGCGCTGGCGGCCGAGATCCGCCCGCCCGATACCGGCAAGCCCGCCTTGGCGCTGACCTTCCGGCTGCCGGACGACGCCACGGGGCTGAAGCAGGTGGTCGGGCCCTGCGGCGTGCGGTAGGGCCTGAGGCGGCGAGGTCTTGATCGGACCCCCACGCAAGAGCCGTCATTGCGAGGAGGCGAAGCCGACGAAGCAATCCAGGGGCCAGCACGAGCGGCCCTGGATTGCTTCCCCCGGCTCAAGGCCGGGGTCGCAATGACGATCCTCTTTGGACTCGCTGGTATCAACCAACCAGGCGGCTGACCAGCGCCGGCACCTCGCGGATCGAGTCCAGCGTGTGGAAGCCGGGCGGCGCCACCTCCGGCCGGCTCACCGCCTCATGCGCCCAGGTGATGCGGTAGGGGATGTGCACCGCCTGGCCGCCGAGGTCGAGCACCGGCAGGATGTCCGAGCGCATCGAGTTGCCGATCATCAGGAACCGGTCCGGCGGAGTGCCGCCGCGCCGCAGGATCCGGCGATAGGTCGCCTCGTCCTTCTCGGCCACGATCTCGACGCCCTCGAACCGTTCGGCGAGGCCGGAACGGGCGACCTTGCTCTCCTGGTGGAACAGGTCACCCTTGGTGATCACGATCAGCCGGATGCGGCCCGCCTCGGCCTCCGGCGCCAGCGCGTCCAGGGTCTCGACCACGCCGTCGATCAACTCGACCGGATGGTCCATCATCGCCTTGCCGAGCTCGAGAATCGTGCGGATCTGGGCGGCGCCGACGCGGCCCTCGGTGATCTCGATCGCGGTCTCGATCATCGACAGGGTGAAGCCCTTCACGCCGTAGCCGAAGGTCTTCAGGTTGCGCGCCTCGGTGTCGAGCAGGGTGCGCTCGAGCCTTTCGGCGTCGACCCAGGGGGACAGCAGGGCGATCAGCCGGCCATGCGTCTCCTCGAAGATGGATTCGCTGTGCCACAGGGTGTCATCGGCGTCGAAGGCGACGGTCAGCGGAACGGACATGGGATGGATGACTCTAGCTGCGGCGGGCGGCGAAGCCGGTGATCGACTCGAACAGCGCATGCAGGGCGAAGCCGAGGAACAGCAGGCCGGAGGCGCGGACGAACCAGATCTCGTGCCGGCGGTAGAAGCCACGCACCGCCGCGGCGCCGGTGATGCCGACCAGGATGACATAGGCGCCGCTGGCGCCGAGGCAGGCGGCGGCGACCAGCGCCGGCAGCTCCGACCAGGTCAGGCTGTCGGCGTAGCTGGTGAGCAGCGCGGTGAAGGTCGCGACCGCCACCGGATAGCCCTTCGGGTTGCTGACGCCGAACAGCAGGCCGCGCAGCAGCGGCCGGCGCACCGAGGTGTCGATCGTCCCGTCGGCGCCGCGGCGCACGGTCAGCGCCGACCAGCCGAGCCACAGCAGATAGGCGCCGCAGATCAGCCCGAGCGTGTCGAACACCACCGGGCCGATCGCCTGGGCGCCGATGATCGCGGTCAGCGCCAGCGCCGACCATAGCGCGTCGCCGACCAGATGGCCGCACAGGAAGGTGGCGCCGGCCCGCCGCCCCTGGCCGGCGGAGATGCCGAACAGGGCCAGCACCGCCGGCCCCGGCGAGATGCCGTAGACGAAGCCGGCGAAGCCGGAGGCCAGAAGCAGGGTGCCGTTCACGATTCCTCCGAAACAGGCAGGGCCGCGGTCGCGGCCGGCGCCAAAATCGGCCATAAGGGGCGCCCGGGGCAAGCCCGGCGGTTCGGGCGGAGGACGGGATGGACACGGCGGAGATCCTGAGGCGCTTCGACGCCGAGTTGCGGCGGGCCCCGGTGCAGGCCGATCCGGCCTACCGGGTCGAGCAACTGCCCGATGTCACGCGGATCGTCGGCCCCGGGCCGGGGGCGCACGACAATTTCGTGCAGTGGAGCCGGCTCGACGCCGCCTCGGCCGGTGCGGCGATTACCCGGGAGGCCGCCTTCTTCGCCAGCCAGGGCCGGTCGGTCGAATGGAAGCTGTACGGCCACGACACGCCGGCCGATCTCGGCCAGCGCCTGGAGGTCGCCGGCTTCGTGCCGGAGGAGCCGGAGACGCTGGTCGTGCTCGACCTCGACGGCCCGCTGCCGCCGCCGGTCGATCCGGCGGGCGTGACGATCGAGCGGGTGGTCGATCCGGTGCGGTTCGGCGCCATCGACGACCTGATGGCCGCGGTCTACGGCTCGGACGACGACTGGCGGTCGGAGGTGCTGGGCGCCGAGCTGGCGGCGGCGCCGGACCGGCTGTCGGTCTATCTTGCCATGGCCGACGGCCATTGCGTCTCAGCCGGCTGGATCCGGTTCCATCCCGGCACCGGCTTCGCCGATCTGTGGGGCGGCGCCACCCGGCCGCATTGGCGCGGCCGCGGCATCTATCGTGCTCTCGTGGCCAGGCGTGCCGCCGAGGCGAAGCAGCGGGGCTTCCGCTTTCTCACCGTCGACGCCTCCTCCGAAAGCCGGCCGATCCTGCAACGGCTCGGCTTCCGGGTGCTGACGACAACGACGCCTTACGTGCGGGAGGCGTAGGCCTGCGGAACGAATTGGAATCGAGTCATGTAACCGCATCGGGCAGGGGCTTGCCGGATTGCCGAGCATCTTCGTGTTGCCTCTCCCGCAAGCGAGACCTTTTCAGAATGTCTCTTGGGCCATTTTGGGGCCAGCAAAGGCTTCGTCCGAAAGAGAAACGAGTCCCCCCTCCCCTCGCGGGAGGGGGATAGGGGGAGGGGGTTTTTGCCGCCAGGACCGGCTCGACTCCGGCGATCCGGCTCTAACCGCGGGACCTGTTCTCTTGCCCATTCGCGCGCGGACGCGCGCAGACCCCTCCCCCAAGCCCCCTCCCGCAAGGGGAGGGGGGACTAAAAGGAACGGGCCTCAGCTATTTTGAAAAGATCTCGCAAGCGGGAGAGGCAATAAATCACCGCCTTGATGCGATCAGGGACGAGCCGATCTGGCTTAAACTCGTCCCGCTCAACCCCGCCCGATGAACGGCATGTTCGTCGCCATCACCGTCACGAACTGGACATTGGCGTCGAGCGGCAGGGCCGCCATCATCAGCACGGTGCTGGCGACATGGGCCGCATCCATCAGCGGCTCCGGCTTGATCGAGCCGTCGGCCTGGGGCACGCCCTTGGCCATCTTCGAGGCCATGTCGGTGGCGGCGTTGCCGATATCGACCTGGCCGCAGGCGATATTGTACTTCCGCCCGTCCAGCGAGGTCGACCGGGTCAGGCCGGTGATGGCGTGCTTGGTGGCGGTGTAGGGGGCGGAGTTCGGCCGCGGCACATGGGCCGAGATCGAGCCGTTGTTGATGATTCGGCCGCCCTGCGGGTCCTGGTCCTTCATGATCCGGAACGCTTCCTGCGTGCACAGGAACGGGCCGGTCAAGTTGGTGTCGACCACCGCCTTCCACTGCTCGAAGGTCAGGTCCTCCAGCGGCACGCCCGGCGCACTGACGCCGGCATTGTTGAACAGCACGTCGAGGCGACCGAACCGGCTCTTGGCGGCGTCGAACAGGGCGCGGACGCTCTTGGGGTCGGTGACGTCGGTCGGCACCGCCAGGGCCTGGTCGGCCGGGACGCCCGACAGCTGGATCGTCTCCGCCAGCGCATCCTGCCGGCGGCCGGCCAGCACCACCCTGTAGCCGTCCTTGAGGAAGGCCAGGGTCACCGCGCGGCCGACGCCCGACCCGGCCCCCGTCACCAGCGCCACCTTGCTTGCCATCTGCGTCTCTCCCGTAGCGGTCATCGGGGTCGGCTCCGCCCCGTCTCGGGACGGACCCTAGCGGTTATGTCCGACGTAGTCAGCCGGAATGCTGCCGGCGCCCGTGCCCGCTGACCTCGGTGCCGGCGTCGCGGCGCAGCGGCAGGTAATCAACCAATGAGATCAGCGCCACCACGCCGAGCAGGGCGAAGGCGATCTGATACTCGGCGATGGTCGAGCCGCCGGCCAGCCCCGATGCCTCGGCCGCCCGTAGTGCGATCGCCCCCAGCGCCACGCCCAGCCCGACCGAGATCTGCTGGATCACGCTGAACAGGGTGTTGGCGGCGCTCATCTCCGGCTTCGGCACGTCGACGAAGGCCAGGGTGTTCAGGCTGGTGAACTGCATCGACCGGGCGGCGCCGCTGACCACCAGCAGCGCCGCGGTCAGCGCCACCGGCGTCGACGGTGTCAGCAGGGCGCAGGCGAACAGCGTCGCCGCCAGCACTGCGCCGTTCGCCAGGAGGGCGGTGCGGAAGCCGAAGCTGCGCAGCACCCAGCTGGTCATCGGCTTCATGCCGAGATTGCCGGCGAACAGCGCCAGCACCAGCAGGCCGGAGCTGACCGGGTCCAGCCCGAAGCCGAGCTGGAACATCAGCGGCAGCAGGAAGGGCACGGCGCTGACCACCGCCCGGAACAGCGACCCGCCGCGCACGGTGACGCGAAAGGTGTGAATCGCCAGCGCCGCCAGCCCGACCAGCGGGTGCGGATGGCGCCGGGCATGGCGCACCGCCCAGGCGCCCAGCAGCAGCGCGGCGGCCAGCAGCAGCCCGACCGTGGCCCAGGGGATCTGCTCGTGCCCGATCAGGTCCAGCCCCAGCATCAGCGCCAGGCAGCCGATGCCGGACAGAAGGAAGCCGAGCCCGTCGAAGGGCCGGCGATCCTCACTGCGGTCGTTCGGGATCAGCCGCAGCGCCAGCACCAGGGCGATGGCGCCGAGCGGCAGGTTGAGCAGGAAGATCCAGCGCCAGGAGGCGATGCTGGTGATCAGCCCGCCCACCGGCGGGCCCAGCACCGGGGCCGCCAGTGCCGGCCACGTGATGTAGGCGATTGCCCGCATCAGATCCTGCTTGGCGGTGTTGCGCAGCACCACCAGTCGGCCGACCGGCACCATCATGGCGCCGCCGATGCCCTGCAGGATGCGCGCGGCGGTGAAGCTCCACAGGCTGTCGCTGGCGGCGCACAGGGCCGAGGCCAGGGTGAAGACGACGATCGCGGCGGCGAAGACCGAGCGGGCGCCGAACCGGTCGGCGACCCAGCCGCTGGCCGGGATGAACACGGCCAGCGTCAGCAGATAGGCCGACAGCCCGACATTCAGGTCGACTGCGCGGACGCCGAAAGATGCCGCCATGTCCGGCAGCGCCGTGACGATCACGGTGGCGTCCAGGTTCTCCATGAAGAAGGCGCCGGCGACCAGCAGCGCGATCAGCACGGGTTGGCGCGGGGACGAGGTCATGGGCCGGCCGATGGTAAGGGGAGGGGCGGGCCCGCTTGGCGGGCGACCTGACTCCCGGATAGCACGGCCCCGTCACGCCAACGCATGCGCAGACGGCATGGTTGGGCTCAGCCCGCGGCGGCCTGCAACTGCTCTGCCTCGTCTGCGACCGAGGCCAGCACGCTGCGGACCACGAAGATCTGGCCCAGCTTGCGGGCCACCGCCTCCCATTCCGGGCAGGCGTCGCGTCGGATGGCGATGGTCACGCGCATCTCGTCGCCCTGGCGCTCGGCCGAGACACGCTCGGGCACGATGTCGCGCAGGCAGAAATGCTCGAGCAGGCGGGGCAGCAGGTTGACGTCGGCCAAGCCGGCCACGTGGAAAACAACCTGCGCGTCGTCGCGGGGGGTGGTCATCGTCTTCTCCCGGGGAATGCGAACAGCAACGGCGAAGACCCCGGGGGAGCCGGCGTGGCCGGCCCGGGGCCTAGTGGCTAATTCGCAGGGAGCGCGTGGTGACCATGCCCCATGGTTAACCGCTCGGGATCGTGTTGGCAACCGCCGAGATCTTGACCCGCCGCGGGCGCCGCGCAAGCCTGCGCTGCATTCGGCAGGAGGGCAGGGGATGGTCGATCCGGCTTCGGGGGCGCTCGCGGGGCGGCGGGCATTGGTGACGGGGGCCAGCCGCGGCATCGGCGAGGCGCTGGCTCTCGGCCTGGCCGCGGCCGGCGCCGACATCGCTTTGGCCGGCCGCGACCGCGCGGCGCTGGACCGGGTGGCGGAGGCGGTGCGGGAGCGGGGGCGGCAGGCGGTGCCGGTCGTGCTCGACGTCGCCGATGCCGGCGGCCTCGACCGCGCCTTTGCGGTTGCGGCCACGGCGCTGGGCGGGCTCGACATCCTGGTCAACAATGCCGGGGTGGAGGAGGTGCGGCCGTCGCTGGCGGTCGACGAGGCGCTGTGGGACCGGATCGTCGACACCAACCTGAAGGGCGCCTTCTTCTGCGCACGGGCGGCGGCGCTGCTGATGAAGCCGCGCGGCGGCGGTGCCATCCTCAATTTGTGCTCGCTGACCTCGGAGGTCGGGGTGCCCGGCGCCGCGCCCTACGGCGCCTCGAAGACCGGCCTGGTCGGCATGACAAGGGCGCTGGCGACGGAATGGGCCAAGGACGGTATCCGGGTCAACGGCATCGGCCCCGGCTATTTCCGCACCGCCCTGACCGAGGTGTTCTACCAGGACGAGGCCTGGCAGCAGCGCATGCTCGCCGCCATCCCGGCCGGCCGCTTCGGCCGGATGGAGGATCTGGTCGGCCCCTCCGTGTTCCTCTGCTCCGACGCCGCCGCCTACGTCACCGGGCAGGTGCTGTATGTTGATGGCGGGTATCTGGCGTCGATTTGAGCAGCCGCTACCCTTTATTGTCATTGCCGGGCTTGACCCACGGGTGTCCGGTTGAGGGAAAATCGCAACCGAAGCGGGTTTATCTCAGGCTTCTATTCTATTTACTGTCATCCTCGGGCTTGACCCGAGGATCCAGGGGCTTTCGAAGCAGGTCTCGGTGGCCCCTGGATTGCCGGGTCAAGCCCCATAGGCGCTAAGATAGGGGATTCCCGAGAAGCAGAGATCGTGATTCAAGCTTGGGATGACGCACGATCTGACGAATGACGCGGACTGGCAGGATATGGTGGAGCGCCTTGGCGGCGCCGAGGCCCTGACGGTATCGGCGCGAGAGTACAAGGCGTTCCAGCGGCCGCGCGAGATCAAGGACGCGGCGAGTTTGCTGCGGCTGGCCTTGATGTATGGCCCGGGCGGCCTGTCGCTGCGGGGCACCGTGGCGATGGCGGCGCTGGGCGGGATCGCCACCTTGTCCGATGTGGCGCTGCTGGGGCGGCTGCGCGCGGCCGGCCCCTGGCTGGAGGCGCTGTGCAGCGAGCGGCTCAGCCGCTTGGCCCAAGACTTGAACGTCGCGCCGGGGGACCGGCCGATCCGGATCGTCGACGGCACCCGTCTCACCGGGCCGGGCGGCCGGGTGATGCGGCTGCATCTGGCCTATGATCTGCCCGAGGGGCGGATCAGCCACAGCGTCCTCACCGATCTGTCCGGCGCGGAGAAGCTCACCCGGACGCCGGTGCGGCCTGGCGAGATCCGTCTCGGCGACCGCGGCTATCCCCGTCCCGACGACCTCGCCACGATCCGGGCCGGCGGCGCCGATGTGATCGTCCGCCTCACCTGGAACAGCCTCAGCCTGGCCCACTCGGATGGCCGGCCCTTCGCCTGGATGCCCTTGTTCGAGGCGTCGGCCGCGCACGGCCAAGCCGACGCCGCCGTTCTGGTCGAGAAGGCCCGCGACCCGGAATGGTCGCCCCTGCCCATGCGTCTGGTGGTGATCCGAAAGCCGCCAGAGGCCGCGGCCCAGAGCCGGGAGCGGGCCCGTCGCGCCAGCGCCAAGAACCAGCACCGCACCGATCCCCGCACCCTGGCCGCCGCCGACCATGTCCTACTCCTCACCTCTCTGCCGCCCGACCTCTATCCGCCCGAGCGCATCGGCGCCCTCTATCGCCTGCGATGGCAGATCGAGCTCGCCTTCAAGCGCCTCAAATCTCTCCTCCATATCGATCACCTCCCGGCCAAGGATCCAGACCTCGTCCGCTCTTTGGATCCTGGCCCACCTGCTCCTCGCCCTGCTGATCGACGACGCCGCGGCCCAGCCCGCGGCCTTTCCCCCCTGAGCGGCCACCTGCTCGCCCCCTCTCCCTCTGGCGCTTCACCGCGCTTCTCCTCCGCTCCGCTCTCGCCGCCATCTGCCCGGTTCCCGCCTGGGCAGACCTCCCAAACCTCGCCCACAAGGCCTGGCGATACCTCCCCGAACCTCCCCGAAAACGCTCCCTCCTGGCCCAGACCCGCCTATCTTAGCGCCTATGGGGTCAAGCCCGGCAATGACAATAAAAGTTTAGCTCAGCGCCTCGAGCTACAACCCGAAAAACTCAACCGGACAGCCGTGGGCTTTACCCGGCAATCCAGAAAGTGTCGAGACCGCCTGGATGCCCGGGTCAAGCCCGGGCATGACAATAAAATAAACAAAAGCAGTAGGTTGGGTTCGCGCGTGGCGAACCCAACATCTCGCGGCCAGTGTGGCGTTGGGATGTTGGGTTCGCGTTCGCGAACCCAACCTACGACTGATCCCGATGAAACTCCGCCGTCACCTCGATCTCGCCAATAATGGCGGCGTTGAAGGCGGGCAGGTCCTCGGCCGGGATCCAGTATTCGAGATGGCTGCGGCCGCCGGCCTCCTGGACCTGGTAGCGGTCCAGGAAATCGTGCCGCACCCGGAAGCGGGTGACGTAGCCCGAGCCGCTGGCCGGCACGTTCCAATCGCGCGCGATCTTGACCGCGTAGTCCTCCGACAGCACCGGGTAGAAGATCGGCTGCTCCGGCAGGCGGGGCGGGAAGGCGCGCATGCCGGCCTCCCGGATCAGCCGCAGCTCCTCCGGCCCGACCGGGCGCCACAACGTGACGGTCGCGGCCATGCTCACCCTCGCTTCAGCAACCGGTCGCGGACCTCCGACACGGCGCGGGCGTGGCCATCGAAGCCTTCATAGGTCGCCAGCGTCCGCGCCTGTTCGGCCAAGGCGGGATAGCCGGCGGCGCTGACATAGCCGATCGAGGTCCGCTTCAGGAAGTCGAACACCGACAGCGGCGAGGCGGTGCGGGCGTGGCCGCCGGTCGGCAGCACCGCGTTGGGGCCCAGCACGAAATTGCCGATCGTCACCGGCGTGTAGGGCCCCAGCAGGATCTCGCCGGCATGGTCGATCCGCGCCGCATCGGCGAAGGGATCGCGCGACAGGATCTGCAGATGCTCCGGCGCGTAGTCGTTGACGAAGCCGATCGCCGAATCCCAGTCCGGCGCCAGCACGATGCCGCCGCGCGGCCCGGTCAGCACGGTGCGGGAGAAGCCGGCGCGGCCTGTGCTCATCTCCGCCCAATGCCCCGGCAGCGCCGCTGCCGCCTGCTCCGCCACCCGGCGGCTGTCGGTGACCAGCCAGGCCGAGCTGTCGGGCCCGTGCTCGGATTCGATGATCAGGTCCAGCGCCGCCAGCGCGCCGTCGACGCTGTCATCGGCCAGGATGATGGATTCGCTCGGCCCCGCCGGGGTGCCGGTGTCGATCGCGTCGGCCAGCAGGCGCTTGGCGGCGACGACATAGGGGCTGCCGGGGCCGACGATCTTGTCGCATTTCGGGATCGTCGCCGTGCCGTAAGCCACTGCCGCCACGCCCTGGGCGCCGCCGGCGGCGAAGACCTGCGTCACCCCGACCCGCCTGGCCACCGCCAGCGTCGCGGTGTCGACCTGCCCGTTCGGGCCGGGCGGGGTGATGATCACGACGTTCGGCACCTTCGCCGCCAGCGCCGGGATCGTGGTCATCATCGCCACCGACGGGAAGGCGCCCTTGCCGCGCGGCACGTAGCAGGCGACCGACGGGATCGCCCGGACGCGGTCGCCGGCGAAGACGCCGGGGCGCACCTCCTTCCACCACATCTCCTCCGGCAGTTGCGCCTCGTGGAAGCGGCGGATGCTGTCGGCGGCGAAGTCGATCGCCGCCATCACCTCGGGCTCCAGCAGGCCTGGTGCGGCGTCCAGCGCATCCTGGCTGACACGCAGGCGGTCGGCCGCGACCGTCGCCCTGTCGAAGTCGCGGGTGAAGCGGGCCACGGCCTCGTCGCCCTCGGCCTTGACCGCCGCCACGATCGGCCGGACGGCGTCGAGGAAGGGGCCGAGATCAGCCTCGGTCCGGGCCAGCAGGGCATGGCGGCCGGCGGCGGACAGCGTCGACAGGTCGTGGAGTCGGATGGCGTCGCTCATGGCCTTGGTCCCGCGATGGCGAAAATACGTCTGACTTTATACGGAGCGTCGATTGACTCTGCGAGCCGCCACTTTATGAATCGTCGCTCCGCAAAAACAGCGCGGCCGGCTGCAACGGCTGTGCCTCAACAGGGGATACGGCGATGACGCATCATGGCGGGACGATGGTTCTGGCGGCCGCGATCGTGGCGGGTCTGGCCTGGGCCGGGCCGGCGGCAGCGCAAGCGGTTCCGGCGAAGCCGGAGGCCGGCGGCTTCAAGATGGGCATCGAACCCTGGCTCGGCTACGGCCTGTGGCATGTCGCGGCCGAGAAGAAGCTGTTCGAGGCCCAGGGCCTGTCGGATGTCGAGATCGTCAACTTCACCCAGGACAAGGACGTCAACGCCGCTTTGGCCAGCGGCCAGCTGGACGGCGCCAACATCGCCACCCACACCGCGCTGGTGATGGCGGCGGCCGGGCTGCCGATCAGGATCGTCGCCGTGCTCGACGTCAGCATGACCGCCGACGCCATCCTGGCCGGGGCGGACATCAAGAGCATCGCCGACCTCAAGGGCAAGGAGGTCGCCTATGAGGAGGGCACCACCAGCCACATCCTGCTGAACTACGCGCTGGCGGCGAACGGCCTGACGCTGGCCGACGTGAAGTCGGTGCCGATGCCGGCCTCGGATGCCGGCGCGGCGCTGATCGCCAAGCGGGTGCCGGTGGCGGTGACCTACGAGCCCTATCTGACCCTGGCGCGGGCGCAGGACCCGGCGGTCAAGCTGCTGTACACCGCGGCCGAGGATCCGGGCCTGGTCTCCGACGTCTTCGTGGTGCGCGAGGAGGTGCTGAAGGAGAAGCCGGGCCAGATCGCGGCGCTGCTGCGCGCCTGGCAGGCCGCCCATGACGACTACGCCAAGGACACGGCCGGCGGCCGCGCCATCATCGCCAAGGCGGTGGGGGCGTCGCCGGAGGAGTTGTCGACCGCCTTCGACGGCGTCACCTTCTACAGCCTGCCGGACAACAAGACCCAGCTGACCGGCGCCTTCGCCACGCATGTCATCCTCGACGTCAAGAAGGCGGCGCAGGCCGCCGGGCTGCTGCAGGGCGAGGTCGACGCCGCCGGGCTGATCGATCCGCGCTTCGTCGCGGCCCAGTGACCCTGAGCCGATGACCGCCGGCCGGCCGCGCCTGTTCCGTCTCGACACCAGGCTGACGCCGGCGCGCTTCGCCGGCATCGCCGCGCTGGTCTTCCTCGGCCTGCTGCTGCTGTGGGCGGCGGTGACGCTGACGGGGCTGGTGCGGCCGCTGTTCCTGCCCTCGCCGGTGCAGGTGGCGAACCGGCTGTGGTTGCTGGCGCAGTCCGGCCAGCTGTGGGACGACGCGGCGATCAGCATCTACCGAATCCTGGTCGGCTTCCTGCTGGCGACCGCGATCGCGGTGCCGATCGGCGTGCTGATCGGCCGCTACCATGTGTGGGAGGCGCTGATCGAACCGGTGGTGGATTTCGTCCGCTACATGCCGGTGGTCGCCTTCGTCCCGCTGACCATCCTGTGGACCGGCACGGGCGACCTGCAGAAGTTCCTGATCATCTGGATCGGCACCTTCTTCCAGCAGGTGCTGCTGATCATGGACAACGTCAAGCGCGTGCCCTGGGACTTCATCGATGTCGGCCGCACGCTGGAGATGAAGCCGCGCCGGATCCTGATGTCGATCGTGGTCCCGGCGGCGCTGCCCGGGATCTGGGATTCGATGCGGATCAGCCTCGGCTGGGCCTGGACCTGGCTGGTGCTGGCCGAGCTGGTCGCCGCCACCTCCGGCCTCGGCTACCGCATCAACTCGGCGCAGCGGTTCTTCCAGACCGACACGATCATCGGCTACATCCTGGTGCTGGGCGTGCTCGGGCTGGTCACCGACCAGGGCATGAAGGCGCTGGCGCACCGCCTGTTCCCCTATGAGCGGGCGCGGCGATGACGGCGAAGCTCCAGATCCGGTCCGTCTCGAAGAGCTTCGTCCAACGGCAGGACCGTCAGAAGCAGGACCGGCTGCAGGTGCTGCAGGGCATCGACCTGACGCTGGGCGAGAACGAGTTCGTGTCGCTGGTCGGCGCCTCGGGCTGCGGCAAGTCCACCTTGCTGTCGATCGTCGCCGGGCTGCAGGAGTTCGACCAGGGCGCCGTGCTGGTCGACGGCCGGCCGATCACCGGGCCGGGGCGCGACCGCGGCGTGGTGTTCCAGGGCTACACGCTGATGCCCTGGCTGACCGCGCTGGGCAATGTCGAATTCGCCCTGCGCGGCCTCGGCCTGCCGGCGGCCCAGGTGACGCAGACGGCGCGCGAGCATCTGGCGCTGGTAGGGCTGGCCCGCTTCGCCGATGCCTGGCCCAGCCAGCTGTCGGGCGGCATGAAGCAGCGCGTCGCCATCGCCCGGGCGCTGTGCTACCGGCCCAAGATCCTGCTGATGGACGAGCCATTCGGCGCGCTTGACGCCCTGACCCGGCAGCAGATGCAGGAGCTGCTGACCGATATCTGGGAGGCGCACCGCCTGGCCGTGCTGTTCGTGACCCATGATGTCGACGAGGCGGTCTACCTGTCCGACCGGGTGGCGGTGATGTCGAGCCGGCCGGGCCGGATCAAGGAGATCGTGCCGGTGCCGCTGCCGCGCCCGCGGGCGCCGGAGATCGCCGAGACCGACGAGTTCATCCGCCTGCGGCACCGCATCCTCGGCTCGATCCGCGAGGAGGTGCGGCGGATGGCGGCGGCGGACGCCTAAGGTCTCAATGGACCGTGATGCCGGTGTCCAGCGTCTGCACCGGCGCGACGCCGACCTCGGCGCCGACGCGCATATTGGCGCTGGCCCGTTCGAGCATGGGTGACACGCCCTCGGCCTCGACGGCGGCGGCGATCATCTGCCCGGTCAGGAAGGCCAGGGCGCCGATCAGCGCGCCGCTGACCGCGTGCGGGTCGCCGCCGGCCTCGGCGGCATAGTCCTCGGACCGCTCGCCGATCAGGGCGAGAAGGTCGTTGTGGATCTGCTGGGTCAGAGGCCCGATCGTGTCCATCTCCATCCTCCGCGGCGGCGCTCCGGGGCAGGGGCCGTTCTGTGTTGGTATGGGCATCAATAGCCACCGGGCAGCGCCGGTTCCGGCCGTGCCGGGGCATTCCCGCCGGGAACCATGGGAATCTCGGGAGTGTTGCCGCTTCGTTCGGACGGCCGCGGGAGCTATGCTGAACGAATCCCGGCGCGCCGCGGCTGGTGAGCCCGTGGCGCGCAGGACATTGAAGGCCATGGGCCGCGGGGAGGGTCATGTTCAGCCACATCACGGTGGGCACGAACGACATCGATCGGGCCAAGCAGTTCTATGACAAGGTGCTGGCGGCGATCGGCCTGCGCTGCCAGCTCGACGACCGCGTCGCCGGCTGGCTGTGCTACGTGCCGGAGGGCGACAGCGGCCCGGAATTCCTGATCTGCCGCCCGATCGATGGCGGCAAGGCGACCTTCGGCAACGGCGTCACCATCGGCTTCAACGTGCGCGACCGGGCGCAGGTCGACACCTTCCACAGGGCGGCGCTGGCCGCGGGCGGGGTGGACGAGGGCGCTCCCGGCACCCGGCCGCACTACCATCCCAGCTATTACGGCGCCTATGTGCGCGACCCGGACGGCAACAAGCTGTGCTGCGTCTGCCACCGCTCGGACGCGCCGGGGCTGTTCCCGTAGAACGGGATGATTGAGGTCAGGTCAGGGCCTGACAGAATATCGAGCGCTTTGCGTTGCCTCTCCCGCGTGGCGGGAGAGGTCGGGCGTCCGCAGGACGACCGGGTGAGGGCTGGCCCGGGCCTCGACAAAGGACCCTCACCCGGAGCCGCTTCGCGTCTCCGACCTCTCCCGCAAGCGGGAGAGGCAACAACTCACCGCCTCGTCACATTCAGTCGGTCAGTCGGTCAGTCGGCGTCAGCCCGGCTGTTCGGTGATCGAGTCGACGCGGTTGGGGTAGAAGGCGACGTGGTCCTTGATTTCGGCGACGGCGTCGTAGGGCGCCTCATAGGTCCAGACCGCATTCACCGTCCGCTCGCCGCCCGCCGGGATGCTGTAATAGGCGGCGTCGCCCTTGTAGGGGCAGTGGCTGGCGTGGTCGGTGCGCTGCAGCGCCGCCATGTCGACGTCCTGGCGCGGGATGTACTGCACCGGCGGATAGCTCGCCTCGCGCAGCGTCAGCGCGTTGCGGCTGTCGGCGACGACCTTGCCGGCGACCGTGACCACGATCCGGGCCGGGTTCGGCGTGACCGTGATCGGATGGTCGGGTCCGGGGATCTTCCTCGGCGTCTCGCTCATGGCGCTCGGCCCTGCTGTGTGCTGGACCTTCGATGTGGGGTCCCGGCGCCGTCGCGGGAAGGGGTTAAAATTTCCCGTGGCGCAGATAGGCCTCCTGCGGCGAGGCGCCGTCCAGGATCGCCTTCCGCACCAGGTTCTCCTGCCGCATCACGTCTTCCACCTTCGTCACCGTCTCCTCCGCCAATGCCGCGGGGATGACGACGATGCCGTCGATGTCGGCCACCACCCAGTCGCCGGTGGCGATCCGCACCTGGCCGATGGTGATCGGGTCGCCATAGGCCTCCGGCACCCAGGCGGCGACGATGTCGCGCGGGGTACGGAACCGGGCGAAGACCGGGAAGCCCAGCTTGCGGATGAAGCCGTTGTCGCGCGACCCGCCATCGACGATGTAGCCGCGCACGCCGCGCGACTGCAGCGCCTCGGCCGACAGCTCGCCCATCAGCGCCCGCACATCGTCCTGCGGCTGGCAGATGGCGACATGGTCCTTCGGCACCACGGTCAGCAGCTCGGTCCAGGCCAGCAGGCTCTGATGCGCGTCGACCGTGTCGTCCGGCCGGCCACGGATGGTGAAGACGCGGCCGCAGACGCTGGTGTCCGGGTCGACCGCCAGGATGGTGCGCGGCAGCACGCAATTGGCGTGACCGAGGTCGCGCAGCACGTCATAGACGGCGCCGGAATAGCAGGCTTCCAGCCGGGCGGTCAGGTCGGTCATGGGCGGTCCTCCTGAAGGCTTTGCATCTTTGCCGCAACCCAACCTATCTGTCATTGCCGGGCTTGACCCGGCAATCCAGGGGCCACGAAGAGCGCTCTGGCCGCCCCTGGATCCTCGGGTCAAGCCCGAGGATGACAGCGAAGAGGAACGATCACGCCGCCACCGGCGGCAGCCAGCCCTGGGCCTCGCGCCAGTCCTTCGGCAGGCCGGCGAAGCGGTCCAGCCGCATGGTCGACAGGTCGGCGAAGCTGCAGGCGCCGTCCACGATCAGGTCGCGGATGGCGTGGCCGCTGGCCGGCGACAGGCCGAAGCCGACGCTCGACATGGTGGCGACGATGGCGTTGTCGAAGCCGGGGATCCAATCGATCACCGCGCGGCCGTCCGGCGTGTTCTCGATCACGCCCGACCAGCTGCGGATCATCCGCACATGGGCGGCCTTGGGGAACAGCTCCATCAGCCGCCGGCCGATGTTGCGCAGCAGCGGGCTGGACGGCTTCGGCGGCGTCTTGAGGTCGACCGGCGCCAGCCATTCATGCGGGCCGCCGCCATAGACCAGGTTGCCGCGCAGCGTCTGCCTTCCGTACAGGCCGTTGCCGTCGACCCCGCTCATCGGCATCGCCGGCAGCGGCTCGGTGACGATCATCTCGGCCCGGCCGGAGGCGACGGGCAGGTCGACGCCCAGCATCTCGGCCAGCAGGCCGGTCTGGGGACCGGCGGCGATCACCACATGGTCGCAGCCGAAATCGCCGCGGTCGGTGCGCACGCCCGTCACCTTGCCGCCCTCGGTGTCGAAGCCGGTCACCGTGCAATGCTGCAGGATGCGGCCGCCATGGTCCTGCAGCGCCCAGGCATAGGCCTGGGAGGTGCGCTGCGGGTTGGCGTGGCCGCCATATTTCAGCAGATAGCCGCGCTCGACCGTGTCGCCGGCCAGTGGCGCCAGCTCGCGGATCTGCTTGCCGTCCAGGGTGTCGTAGTGGAAGCCCTGCTTCTCGCCCATCCGCACCCAGCCGAGCATGAACTCGACATCGGATTCGTGCAGCACGATCTTCAGCCGGTGCTTCTGGTGCTCGGTCGGGTAGCCCAGCAGCTCGTCCATCTGCGGCCACAGCCGCTGCTCCTCCGGGAACAGCGGGCTCTGCGGATGGGTGCAGCCGCCGCCGTTGCGGCCCGACGCCTCCCAGCCGACGATGCCCTTCTCCAGCACCAGCACGTCGACGCCGCCGCGCGCCAGCCACCACGCGGTGCTCAAGCCCGTGACGCCGCCGCCGATGATGACGACCGAGGCGCCGTTGTGGTTGGTCATGGCCGCGACTCCGCCTGCGAGCTGATGGTGATTTTGAAAGAGGTCGTCATTCCCGCGAAAGCGGGAATCTCTCGCTGGCCGGTCGGCATCGCGCCGATGAGATCCCCGCTTTCGCGGGGATGACGATGAAGGGGGTGAGAAGAAGGCAGCACTCGCTCATCCCTCCTTCCCAGGACCGGCGGGGATGTCCCACCAGGGCACCCACTGGCTCTCGATGCCGAACCAGGAATCCCATTCCTGCCGCACCACCGCGGCCTCGTCCTGCGGCCACAGCACCCTCAGCGGCAGCGGCCGCACCGGCGGGCGGTAGCTGGCGAGCGGCACCTGGCCGACATCGACGTGGGACGACAGGGCCAGCAGCATCGCCACCTGCTCGCGGCAGCGGCGCCCCTGGCACAGACCCATGCCGGCGCGGGTCAGGCGCTTGACCTGGTCCTGGTTGACCGGACCGTCCTCCAGGAGCGTGGTCAGCGACCGGGTGGCCATCTTGTTCGACACGCGCTCGAGATAGCGCGGCGGGCTGATGTCCAGGAGCTCGCCGCGGCTGACCTCCTCGCATTGGCAGACCATGACGTCGAGCCCGCCGGTGTTCAGCAGCGCCTTCAGCCAGGTCATCCGGTGATCGCTCCCGCCCTTGACCGGCTGCGCCAGCCCGGCGCGGGCGGCCGTGACGTCATCCTCCGCGGCCTGGCCCAGCGATGCGGCCGCGGCGATCGCCGCCACCCGGCCCTCCTGCCGCGCCACCGCGGGATCGACCGATTTGGCGGCGTGGATGCCGGCGCAGTCGCCGATGGCATAGGCGAAGGGCAGGGCGGTGCGGCCGTCAGCCTCGGTCACCGGCACATGGCCGCCGCGGTCGAGGTCGTGCACCAGCCTGGCGTCCAGCGCCGCCAGCAGCTCGATGTTCGGCACCGTGCCGATGCCCAGCGCGATGGTGTCGCAGGCGATGTCGCGCTCGGTCCCCGGCACCGGCGACAGGCCGCTGTCGACCCGCACCAGTGTCGCAATGGTCACGCCCTCGATAGCGCCCGACGCCGCCTTGATCACATGGCCGGTCAGCACCGGCACGCCCCGCGCCTGCACGGCCTCGACCAGCGCCGCGGGGCCGACCGGCTGGTCCGCCACCTCGACCAGACCCGCCACCTCCAGCCCACGGCCCAGCGCCGTCAGCGCCAAGTCCAGCGCCTCGGCCCCGGTGCCCAGGATCAGCAGGCGCCGCCCGGCGAAGGCGTCATAGCCGGCGATCAGCCGATGCGCCGCGGTCACCCCCATCACCCCGGGCAGGTCCCAGCCCGGGAAGGACATGCCCAGGTCGCGCCGCCCGGCGGCCACCACCACCCGGTCGAAACCGACCAGCCAGGACCGGTCGGTGTCGGCCAGGCCGGCCACCGGGCCCGGCATCCACTGCACCCCTGGGGCGTTGGCGAACAGGCCCCAGACCGTGGTCTGCAGCAGCACCTCGACGCCCTTGTCGAACAGCTCCACCAGCTCCGGCTGGGCTTCGAGGAACGTTTCCAGCAGCCGGCCGGGCGTGTTCACCGCGGCGGTGGCGCGGCCGCCGAAATGCAGCGGCACATCCATGCCGATCAGGGCGCCGTCGACCGGGTTCTCGTCGACCAGCAGCACCTCCAGCCCACGCTCCGCCGCCTCGGCCGCGGCAGCGATGCCGGCCGGGCCGGCGCCCACGACGAGAAGCTGGACATGGCGTTCGACCTCCGGGGTCTTCCCGGCGACCGATTTCGGGTCGATCGGTGGATGGGTCATGGCGGGCTTGGTCTCCGACGCGGCGTCCGGCTCCCCTCTTGCCTTGCCCGGTTCGGGCATACAGGGTGGGGTCAGCATCTGGCTGGTGACGCAAGGCTACAGCCGGCACCGATCGAGGACGGACGCATTGGCGACAGCGAAGAACAGCAAAGCGACGGCGGATGCCGGAAACGGCCGCCGGACGCTCAGCCGCGAGGACTGGGTCCGCGCCGCGCTGAAGGTGCTGGAGAAGGGCGGCGTCGCCAGCGTCAAGGTCGACCGGCTGGYGACGACGCTGAAGGTGACGCGCGGCAGCTTCTACTTCCACTTCCAGGGCCTGAAGGACCTGCTGGCGGCGCTGCTGGACGAATGGCGCCGGCGCAACTGCGCGCCGTTCGAGGCGCTCGAAGGCCGCACCGACCTCGAGGGCACCGCCCTGTTCCGGGCCTTCCGCAACGTCTGGGTCGACGAGGACCCGTTCAGCCCGGCGCTGGATATGGCGGTGCGCGACTGGGGCCGCGCCTCGAAGGAGGTGGCGCGGGCGGTGCAGGGCGCCGACGATCACCGCATGGGCCTGCTGCGCCGCGCCTTCGACCAGATGGGCTATGACGGCGACGAGGCGCTGATCCGCACCCGGGTCAGCTATTTCCACCAGATCGGCTACTACGCCATGGCCTTCCGTGAGCCGCGGCCGGACCGGCTGCGCTACCTGACGATCTATGACGACGTATTGACCGGACGACCGTTCAGGGAATCGGAGCCATGCTGACGATCTGGGGCCGGCGCAACGCCTTCAACGTGCAGAAGGTGCTGTGGCTGGTCGGCGAGTTGAACCTGCCGCACGAGCATATCCCGGCCGGCGGCGATTTCGGCGGGCTGGACGATCCGGCCTTCCGCGACCGGAACCCGCACGGCAGGGTGCCGGTGATCGACGATGCCGGCACGGTGGTGTGGGAATCGCACGCGATCCTGCGCTACCTCGCCGCCCGGGACGGCCGGCTGTGGCCCTCCGACCCGGCCGAGCGGTCGCTGGCCGACCGCTGGATGGATTGGTCGCTGGCATCGCTGCAGCGCGACTTCATGGATCTGTTCTGGGGCCATTGGCGGACCCCGAAGTCCGAGCGCGACCCGGAGCTGATCGCCCGCAAGCAGGCCGCCTGCGCCGCCCATTTCCAGCTGCTGGACGCGCATCTGGCCGGCCGCCCCTTCCTGGTGGGCGACGCCTTCGGCCTGGCCGACATCCCGGCCGGTACCGTGCTGTACCGCTATTTCGGCATGGGGCTGGAGACGCCGGCTGTGCCGCATGTCCGCGCCTGGTACGCCCGCCTGGCCGAACGGCCGGCCTATCGCCAGCATGTTATGATGCCCTTCGACGACATGTTCGGCCGGCTGGCCTATTGATTCACCGGAGGCGGCCATGACCAGCTTCGTCATCCTGCTGCGGGCGGTGAATGTCGGCGGCACAGGCAAGCTGCCGATGAGCGACCTGAAGGCCCTGTGCCAGAAGGCAGGCCTCGCCGACATCCGCACCTACATCGCCAGCGGCAACGTCGTCTGCCGCAGCGACTGGACCGAGGCCAAGGTCAAGCCAGCGGTGGAGGCGGCGCTTGCGGCCTATGCCGGCAAGCCGGTCGGCGTGCTGGTGCGCAGCGCGGCGGAGATGGCGCAGGTCCTGGCGGCGAACCCGTTCCCGGACGCCGCGCCGAACCGGACCGTCGCGATCTTCCTCGACGCCCCGCCGCCGGCCGATGCGCTGGACAAGGCCACCGGCGTGCAGGGCGAGGAGATGCAGCTCGGCAAGCGTGAGATCTATGTCCATTACGGCGACGGCATGGCCCGGTCCAAGCTGGCGATTCCGGCGGCGAAGGCCGGCACCGCCCGCAACATGAATACCGTTGCCAAGCTGGCCGAGATGGCAGGCGAGGCCTGAGGTCATCCTCCGGCCGCCCGCCGGGCCCGGAACTCGGCCAGCAGGCGCCAGTCGCGCTCGCCGTCGGGCGACCGCTCGGCCCGCCAGACGAAGCTGTCCGGCGTGATCTCGCGGAAGCTCCAGCGGGAGGTGGCGCCGTCCTCGGTCTTGCCGATCTGGACGATGTCGCGGCCCTCGGCCCGGCCGAGCTGGCGGGTGTAGAGCTGCTTCAGCGGGTCGTGCCACAGGATGTGCCAGGCGTCGAGCCCGGGGTCGTAGATCCGGAGCGTGGTGCCGAAGAAGGCGCCGGGCAGGATCCAGACATCCTGGATGGCGCGGCCCTGCAGCGCCCAGCCGAAATGGATCTCGCCGCGGCCGGGCGTGGCGGCGCCGTCCTCGGCGAACAGGCGGGTGTCCATCTCCCAATTGCCGATCAGCCAGCCATAGAGGCCCATCTTCTCGGCCCGATCGGGCGCCGGGCCGTCGGCGAACAGGGCGGCTTGCAGGGACGGGAAGGCGGGCATGGCGAGGACTCCGGCGGTGTCGAGGAGTGCTGGATAGGCCGTGGCGGGGGCCGCCGCTTGGAGAAAATTGCGGTTCTGGGCCTGCCGATGTCCTCCCGCCGGAACTTCGGCCAAAGAATGCTCAGTTATGAAATCGATCCAATACAGATTTTAGATTTATTTTATAGAATCGGAATATCGAGCGATCCTGTTTGTAAGTTGCAATTCCTATTCGCCGATGATTGGATATGATCGATGGCGTCGACATCAGGGGCGAAGTTCATGCCATCGCCTTCCTTTCTCGCACTCCGGCGATAGGCTTGCCATGCAGGACGTGCTGCTCGATCTCGCGATCCCCAGCCGGTTGGAGGCGATGGACACGGTTCAGGCCCGGCTGGACGCGGCGCTCCGGCGGCTCGGCCTCGATGACGACGCCTGCCACCGGATCGGCCTGGCGGCGCATGAGGCGGTGGTCAACGCCATCATCCACGGCAATCGCCGGGATCCCGGCCGGCCGGTCGAAATCCAGCTCGCCCGCGACGGCGAAGACCTCGTCATCCGCGTCGTGGACAGCGGCGCCGGCTTCGACCCGGCCGGCGTCGCCGATCCGCTGCTGCCGGAGAACCTGGCTCGGCCGGGCGGCCGTGGCCTGCTGCTGATGCGGGCCCTGATGGACGAGGTCGGCCATGGGCCAGGCCCGAGGGGCGGCACCGTCGCCACCCTGCGCCGGCGGCTGGGCGGGGTCCCACCCCACCCGGATCACTGAAACCACAGGAAAGGACAGATCATGGCGAAGGTCACCACCCGCATCCGGGACGGAGTCACCATCGTGGATGTCGTCGGCGGGCTTGTCGTCGGCGGAGACGATCCGGGCGTGCGCGGCGCGGTTCGCCAGGCGCTCGACGGCGGCGCGACCAACATCGCGCTGAATCTCGGCGGGGTCGACTTCATCAATTCGTCCGGCATCAACGTGCTGGCCAGCAGCCATGCCGCGGTGTCCGACCGCGGCGGCAAGCTGAAGCTGGTCTCGGTCCAGCCCAAGGTCCAGGAGGTCCTGACGATCGCACGGCTCAACACCGTGTTCGAGATCCACGGCACCGAGGACGAGGCGGTCAAATCCTTTGCCTGAGCGGGACTTTTAGGCTCTCAACACCGTCATTGCGACCCCGGCCCTGAGCCGGGGGAAGCAATCCAGGGCCGTTTGGTGTGGCCCCTGGATTGCTTCGTCGCTTCGCCTCCTCGCAATGACGGGGAGGGCGGGCAGGCCACTACTTCAGGCTGAACGCCCGCGGCGATTCCTGGGGCGGGGTCGGGCGGTGCAGCAGCGCCGGGTCGATCCGCGCGCCGAATTCCAGCGCGGCGTCGGCCAGGGCGCCGAGGGTGAATTCGGCATACGACACCGGCAGCAGCAGGTCGAAGGCGTCGGCGCCGGCGCGCTGCAGATGCACCCGCACATGCTCCAGCCGGGCGGTGGCGAAGTCGCCCTCGGCCAGCATGTCCGGGTGCAGGTCGACCGCCGCCAGCTTGGCCAGCAGGTCGCGCGAGTGCGGCCCGTCGAGGCGCAGGCCGACGAAGCCGCCGGTGCAGGGCACCGCGGCGACCTCCGCCGGCAGGTCGGGCAGGGCCGTTTCCGCCTCCGCGATCAGCAGCCGGCGCCAGGGGGCGATCGGCCACAGCCGCAGCCCGCCCGCCGTCAGCGTCGCGCCGGCCCCGGCGATAAAGGCGCCGAACACGCCGCGCTCCCATTGCGCCATCGCGGCGGCGGAGTCCTCGCCCCAGGCGGCAAGCTGCAGGATCGCGGCAGGATGCCAGGGCCGGAAGCTCAGGCCGTCGGCATCCAGGGTCGACAGCGCCTCGATGGGATTGGGCAAGGTCTCAGCCACGGACGCGCTCCCCCTTCGGGTCGTACATGCAGGGTTCGACCACCCGCACCTTGATGTGGCTGCCGCGCAGCGGGTCGGTGGCAAAGATGGTGCCGCCCATCCGGTCCCTGGCGCGGGCCAGGAAGCCGAGGCCGATCGGCAGCCCGGTCACCGGGCTGGTGCAAGTCGAGGTGACGTGGCCCTGGGTCGGCTCGTTCGGGCGGTACATGCCGCCCTCGACCAGATGCGCGCCGGCGACCAGCGGTTCGCCCGTCTCCGACACCAGCCCGACCAGCCGCGGCCGGTCCGGGTCGGCCAAGCCCTCGCGCTGCGCCATCGGCTTGCCGATGTAGTGGCCCTCGCGCTTGGCGAAGCGCTCATGCGCCAGATCCGCCAGGGTGACCTGGCCGTTGATCTCGGCGCCGGTCAGAAAGCCCTTCTCGATCCGCAGCAGCTCCAGCGCCTCCAGCCCGAAGCGCTGCAGCCCGATCGGCTCGCCGGCCGCGATCAGCCGGTGCCACAGGGCGTGGGCATGCTGCGCCTCGACATGCAGCTCGTAGCCCAGCTCGCCGGTGAAGCTGACGCGCAGGATGCGGACCGGCAGGCCATCGAGCGTCACGTCACGCGCCGCCATGAAGGGCAGGGCCCCGTTCGAGACATCCGCGGCATCGCCGACCAGCCGGGCCAGCACCGCGCGGGTGTCGGGCCCGGTCAAGGCCAGGGCGGCGCGGGCCTCGGTCAGCTCGGTCACCGCCACCCGCAGCTCCGGCCAGTCGACCTCGGTCAGCCGCTCCATCATCCGCACCACGTCATGCGCCTTGGCGCTGGTGGTGGTGACGTAGAAGCGGTCCTCAGCCAGCCGGGTGACGGTGCCGTCATCCAGCACGATGCCGTCGTCTCGCAGCATGATGCCGTAGCGCGACCGGCCGACCGGCAGGGTCTCGATCCGGTTGACGTAGAGCCGCTCCAGGAACGCCGCCGCGTCAGGACCGCTAACGTCGACCTTGCCCAGGGTCGAGACGTCGAACACCCCGACCCGCGAGCGGACGTAGCGGGCCTCGCGCAGCGACGCCTCGCCCAGGCCCTCGCCCGGCCGCGGGTAGTAATGCGGCCGCAGCCAGCCGCCGGAGCGGATGAAGACGGCGCCGTCGGCCCGCTGGATCTCGTGGAAGGGCGGGCGCCGGGTCGGGTAGGCGTGCCAGCCGACCGACCGGCCGGCGATGGCGCCGAAGGCGACGGGCGTGTAGGGCGGCCGGAAGGTCGGCGCCGCCACGTCGCCCCGCCGCAGCCGGCGGGCATCGGCCAGGATGTCCATGGCCGGGCCGTTCGAGGTCTTGCCCTGGTCCGTCGCCATGCCCTGGGTGGTGTAGCGCTTCATGTGCTCGGGCGAGGTGAAGCCCTCGCGCGCCGCCAGCCGGATGTCGGCGGCGGTGACGTCGTTCTGGAAGTCGACGAAGGCCTTGCCACCGACCTGCGGGTCCGCCACATGCGGCGCGGTGGCCGGGGCAGGGACTGGGCGGTCCGTGACGCCAACGCCGTTCGTGTTACCTCTCCCGCCTGGCGGGAGAGGTCGGACGTCCGCCAGGACGTCCGGGTGAGGGCTGGCACCGGCCTCGACAAACACCCTCACCCGGTCTCGCTGCGCGAGCCCGACCTCTCCCGCAAGCGGGAGAGGCGACGCGCCAAGCTTTTGCCGGTGGCTCTTCGCAATCCGCGCCGCCTGCCGTCCCACCGCCAACCCGTCGGCGATCGCCACTTCGGTCGAGGCGCGGCCGGCGCAGGCGCCGGCGGCCAGCAGCGGGCCGTCGAGATCCGGCAGCACGAAACCGCCGCGGATCCAGTCCAACTTCGGGCGGATGCCACGCTGGCTCAGCAGATGCGTGGTCGGCATCCAGCCGCCGGACATGGCGATGGCGTCGCAGTCGACGGCGACCGCTTTGCCGCTGCCATCTGCCCGGCCGATGCGGGCGCCGTCGATGCCCAGCTTTCCCTTGACACCACGCACGGTCGACCCGGCATGAACCGCGATCCCGGCCGTGCGCAGCTCCTCTGCGAGCGGTCCGGACAGCTCGGCCCGGCTGTCGACCAGTCCGGCGACCTCGACCCCGTGCCGCTTCAGCGCCAAAGCGGTGCGGGCCGCGCCGTCGTCGATCCCGGCCACCAGCACCCGCTTGCCCGGCGCCACGGCATAGCGATGGGCGTAGCGATGCGCCGCGCCGGCCAGCATCACGCCCGKGCGGTCGTTGTTCGGGAACACCAGCGGCTGCTCGATCGCCCCCGCTGCGACCACGATCGCCGCGGCGCGGATGGTCCAGAAGCGCTGGCGCGGCAGGTGCGGCGGCGGTTCGGCGAGATGGTCGGCGACGCGCTCGACCAGCCCGATTGTGCCGTGGTCGTAAAGGCCGAAGGCGGTGCCGCGCGGCACCAGCGTGACCCGGTCGCCGAAGCCCCGCAGCGCCGCCAGCCGCTTGGCCACCCAATCCATCGCCGGCCGGCCTTCTACCGGCTCGTCCTCGCCCAGCAGGGCGCCGCCGAAGCGGTCGCCCTCGTCGCATAGGATCACCCGGGCGCCCGCCTCGGCCGCGGCCAAAGCGGCGCTCAGCCCCGCCGGGCCGCCGCCCACCACCAGCACGTCGCAGAAGGCGTGGCGGCGCTCGTAGCGGTCGGGGTCGGTCTCCGTCGCTGCGGTGCCGAGGCCGGCGGCGCGGCGGATGATCCGCTCATAGACCGGCTCCCAGAACGAGGCCGGCCACATGAAGGTCTTGTAGTAGAAGCCGGCCGGGAACACCGGGGCCAGCACGCTGTTGACCACGCCCAGCGCGTCGAAGGCCAGGGACGGCCAGCGGTTCTGGCTCTGCGCCACCAGCCCATCGTAGAGCTCGACCATGGTGGCGCGGGTGTTGGGCTCGTGCCGCCCGCCGGTCCGCAGCTCGACCAGTGCGTTCGGCTCCTCCGACCCGGCGGACAGGATGCCGCGCGGCCGGTGGTACTTGAAGCTGCGCCCGACCAGCCGGATTCCGTTGGCCAGCAGGGCCGAGGCCAGCGTGTCGCCGGGATGGCCCTGGTAGCGCTGCCCGTCGAACTGGAAGCCGAGCCGCGCCGACCGGTCGATCAGCCCGCCCTGGGCCAGGCGATGCGAGGTCATCGGCCACCCCCCGCTGCCGGGCGCCGCAGCGGCTCGGCCGCTGTGATCTCATGGGTCAGCGTGTCGCGCGTGACCAGGATCCAGGACCGGCAGCCATAGTTGTGCTGCCAGTACTCCCGGTGCGTGCCGCGCGGATTGTCGTGGCGATAGACATGGTCGAACCACGGCGCCGCCGCCGTCTCGTCATGCGCCGGGCGCGGCGTCTCGGCATCGCCGCCATAGAAGAACTCGGACAGGTCGCGCGGGCCGCACCAAGGGCAGGGGATTCGCATCTGTCTGCTCCTCAGTGCCGGTTCGCGACCGGGCCGACGCCGTTCTCGTCGATGATCCGGCCGCGCTCGAACCGGTCGAGCGTGAAGGGCCGGTTCAGCTCATGCGGCTGGCCATTGGCGATGGTGTGGGCGCAGACCCAGCCGGAGCCCGGGATGGCTTTGAAGCCGCCATAGCACCAGCCCATGTTGAGATAGAGGCCGTCGATCGGCGCCAGGCCGATGATCGGGCTGCCGTCCATCGACATGTCCATCACCCCGGCCCAGTGCCGCAGGATGCGGGTGCGCGACAGGTTCGGCATCAGCGCGATGGCGGCGGTGGCGATGTCCTCCACCACCGGCAGGTTGCCGCGCTGGGCGTAGGAGTTGTAGCCGTCCAGGTCGCCGCCGAAGACCAGCCCGCCCTTGTCGGACTGGCTGATGTAGAAATGGCCGCTGCCGCCCCAGGACAGGACGGAATTGACCACCGGCTTCAGCCCTTCCGACACGAAGGCCTGCAACAGGTGGCTCTCGATTGGCAGCTTCAGCCCGACCTTGCCGGCGAGGATCGAGGCGGAGCCGGCGGTGGCCAGGCAGACCCGGTCGGCGCTGATCGGGCCCTTGGTCGTCATCACCCCGGTCACGCGCTCGCCCTCGCGCAGGAAATCCAGCACCTCGCAATCCTCGATGATGTCGACGCCGAGATCGCTGGCGGCGCGGGCAAAGCCCCAGGCCACGGCATCATGCCGGGCGGTGCCGCCGCGGCGCTGGATCAGTGCGCCGTACAGCGGGAACAGGGCGTTATCGGAATAGTCGAGATTGGGCGCGATCCGGCACAAATCGTCCGGCTCCAGCCAATCGGCATCGATGCCGGCCAGGCGCATGCCGTTGCCGCGGCGGCGCAGCGCCATGGCCCCGCCCAGCGAGGTTGCCAGGAACATCGAGCCGCGGGCCGAGAACATGACGTTGTAGTTCAGGTCCTCGCTCAGCTCATGCCACAGCTTGAGCGACCATTCGTAGAAATGCTGGTTGTCCGGCAGCAGGTAGTTCGAGCGCACCACGGTGGTGTTGCGGCCGACATTGCCGCCGCCGATCCAGCCGCGCTCGACCAGGGCGACATTGGTGATGCCGTGGTTGCGGGCCAGGTAGTAGGCGGTGGCCAGGCCATGCCCGCCGCCGCCGACGATGACGACGTCATAGCTCTTCTTCGGCGTCGCCTTGCGCCACGCCGGCTCCCAGCCGCGATGGCCGCCCAGCGCCTTCCGCGCCAGCGACAGGAAGGAGTACCGCTGCATCCGCCCGCCCCGTCTTCGCCGGGTTTGCCCGGCATCTCCCGATCCTGCCGATACAGTACACCACTGTATGTTCGGGGAAAGGGGGATGTTGCAGCGCAGGCCGAGCAGAYGGCCTGAGGAGACGCATGCCACCATATTCTTGCTTCAATTCGGAGTCAGCGTCGCCTCTGGCCGATCGGGTGTCGGCAGGAGACGACGCGATGACCGGTGTGTGGCGTGTCGGCGGGATCGGCGCCCTGGCGCTGCTGGTGGCCTGCGGCCCGACGCCGAGCGAGATGCAGCTGAATTACGCCTCGCAGCAATGCTCCTACGGCGATCCCGATGCCTGCAATGCGCTCGGCCAGCTGTCGTACCAGGCCCAATATGAGCGGCAGCAGCAGGACACCAACACGGCGCTGGCCGTGGGCGTGTTGGCGCTGGGCGGCCTCGCCGTCGCCGCGGCGGCCTCGGACGATCATTATGACGACGGCTGGCGCCGCCGAGGCTGGCGCAACGACGGTTGGCGCAACGACGGCTGGGGCTATCGCGGCCACCGGGGCCGCCGCTGGTGACCGCGGGCTGGCCGTCAGGGCCCTCTCAGGTCTCGGCCGGCGGCGTGGCCCGGCGCCGCGGCGGGTCATAAAAGGGCCGGTCCACCACCCGGGCCCGCACCATCAGCTTGTGATAGACCAGCTCGCGCAGGGCGTAGATCTCGACCCAGAGATCGTCCTTGAGCGTGTCGCCATAGGGCCGGCGCAGCGAGGCCAGGGCGATGTTGCGCTTGGCCGAGGGCGACCAGGCGGCGGCGCTGATCTGCCCGGCCTCCACCTTGCCCTTGTGGTAGACGATGGCGTGGTCGGCCGGGACGTTGCCGTCGATGTCCAGCCCGACCAGGCACCAGCGGGCCGACCGGTCGCGGCGCTGGGCCAGGATCGCGCGCTTGCCGGTCCAATAGGCGGCCTTCTTGTCGTCGACCAGCCAGCCCAGGCCGATCTCGTCCGGCGTACGGCGGCGGTCGACGCGGATGGCGGTCTCGGCGGTGATGAAGTCGCTGTTGGCGATGATGAAGCCGGCCTCCAGCCGCGCCAGGTCCAGCGCCTCGAAGCCGATCGCCTGCAGCCCGTGCCATGGACCGGCCGCCCACAGCCGGTCCCACAGCGCCAGCGCCGCCTCGGGCTCGGCGAACAGCTCGTAGCCCAGGTCGCCGGTGAAGCCGGTGCGGGACACGGTGACCCGGCCCTCGTCCAGGTGAAAGTCGCGGATCTGGAACGGCTTCAGCGTCTCGATGCCGTCGAAGCCGGCGCGGGTCAGCAGGGCGCGGCTGGTCGGGCCCTGCAGCGCCAGGGCGGCCACCTGCTCGGTCTCCTCGGCGATCTCGACCTCGAAGCCGATGGCGGAATCGAGCAGCCAGTTCAGGTGCCGCTCCTGGCAGCACAGCCGGAACTCCGTCGGGGCCAGCCGGAACAGCGTGCCGTCGTCCAGCACATGGCCGTCATCGTCGCACCAGCAGGTGTAGTGCACCCGGCCGACCGCCAGCCTGGACATGTCGCGCACGGTCAGCCGGTCCAGGAACGCCTCGGCCTCGGGCCCGGCGATGCGGTACTTCACCATCGGCGTCAGGTCGAACAGCGACGCGGCGTTGCGGATGGCGAAGTATTCCTGCTCGGCATCGCGGATGGTGCGGGCGGAGACATAGCCGCCCCAATTGTACCAGTCCTCGGCCTGCATCAGCGCGGCCAGGCGGGGATGGAACGGCGACTGCAGCAGGGGCCGGCGGAAATGGTCGCGGGGCAGGGGGCGGCGCATGTCAGCGGGCCTCCGCCAGGATTCGGCGCGCGGCGTTCAGGCCGGCGGCGCCCATCACCCCGCCGCCGGGATGGCTGCCGGCGCCGCACAGATACAGGCCTGGCACCGGGGTCGCGTATTGGCCGGCGCCGTGCACCGGGCGCAGCATCATCATCTGGTCGACCGCCAGCTCGCCATGGTGCCAATGGCCGCCGGGCATGCGGTAGCGCGCCTCCAGGTCGGAAGGGGTCAGCAGCTCCGCCGCCAGCACCCGCGCCGACAGGCCGGGCAGGCGCCGCTCCAGCACCGCCAGGATGCTGTCGCGGAAGGCGGGGCCGCCGGCCTCCCAGCCGCCGCGCAGTTCGGCCGGGGCGTATTGCGCCACCACCGACATGACATGCTTGCCGGCGGGAGCCAGCGACGGGTCGGTCAGGGACGGGATCACCGCCTCCAGCACCGGCTCGGGCGAGGCCTCGCCGTATTTCGCCGGGTTGAAGGCGGCCTCGACCGCGTCGATGCCCGGGGCGATCACCAGCCGCCCGGCCAGCAGCGCCGGGTCCAGCCCCTCGGGCAGCCCGTCCAGCGCCAGATGCAGCTTGGCGGCGTTGCCGCGCATGCGGACATGGCCGATGCGGCGGACGAAGCCGGCATCCAGCGCCCGCGGCCCGAGCAGGTCGAGGAAGGTCGTGCGCGGATTGGCGCCGGAGACGACGATCGGCGCCCGGATCTCCGCCCCGTCCGCCAGGACGACGCCGACGGCGCGGTCGGCCCCGACCAGGATCTTCGCCACCGGCGCGTTGGTGCGGATCTCGACCCCGGCGGCCCGGGCCGCGGCGGCGATGGCGGCGGCGACCGCGCCCATGCCGCCCTTCGGCAGGGCTAGCGCCGCCGGCACGCCATCGGCCTGCCCGGCCAGCCGGTGCAGCAGCGCCAGCAGCGAGGTCGGGGACCGCGGGCCGAGATGGGTGCCCAGCACCGCGTCGAAGGCGACGGCCCCCATCAGACGCGAATCCGACAGCTCCTCCTCCAGCACATCGGCCACATCCATCAGGATCATGCGCAGGAACTCGCGCATCTCCTCGCGGCCCAGGCGGCGGATCGCCCAGCCGAGCTTGCCCAGGGCCAGGGCGTCGCCGCGCCCGCCGCCGCGCAACCGGGGCGGCACCTGCGTCAGGAAAGGCCGCAGGGCGCCGGCGAAGCGCAGCAGCCGGGCCCGCAGCGCCGCCCAGGCCTCGGCCTCGCCGGCCGGCAGGTCGCCCGCCAGCCGCTCGCCGAAGGCGCCATGGAGGGCCAGATGCCGTCCATCGGCCGACAGCGCCGTGGTCGGGATGTTGGTCCCGGCCAGGGCCAGTCCGTGGCGCTTGAGGTCGAGCGCCCGGATCACCTCCGGATGCAGCTGGTTCAGCACATGCGCGACATGCGAGACGCGGAAGCCCGGCGCGAACTCCACCGTCCGGGCAGCGCCGCCGATCTCCCCGGCCGCCTCCAGCAGCACCACCTTGCGGCCCTTCCGCGCCAGCAGCGCGGCGCAGACCAGGCCGTTGTGGCCGCCGCCGATGACGATGGCGTCACAGGACGTCATAGGCGTCGCTCATCAGGGCGGGCTTGCGCTTCAGGTCGCGCAGGATCTCCGACGCCGCGTTGCGGCCCGGTGCGCCCATCACCCCGCCGCCCGGGTGGGTCGAGGATCCGCACATGTACAAGCCGGCCACCGGCGACCGGTACTGGGCATAGCCGGGCACCGGCCGGTTGAACAGGATCTGGTCGAAGGTCAGCTCGCCCTGGAAGATGTTGCCCTCGGTCAGCCCGACCTCGGCCTCCAGCTCGCGCGGGGTGCGGATCTCGGCGTGCAGGATCAGGTCGCGGAAGCCGGGGGAGTAGTCCGCGATCTGGTCGATCACGGTCTTGCCGAAGGCGTCGCGGTCGGCGTCGGTCCAGTCGCGCCCCTCGACCTTGGGCGGGCAGTACTGGACGAAGCAGCTCATGAAATGCTTCCCCGGCGGCGCCATGGTCGGGTCCAGCGTGGTCGGGATCATCATGTCCAGGAACGGGTCGGCCGACCAGCGCCCGGCCTTCCAGTCGTCATAGCCGCGCTCCATCCGCTCGACGCTGTCGGTGAAGTGCATGTCGCCGCGGATGCAGGGCGACCCGTCGGGCAGCGCCGGGAAGCGGGGCAGGGCGTCCAGCGCGATGTTCACCTTGCCGGAGGAGCCGCGGATCTTGAAGTTCCGCACCCGCTTGACGAAAGGCGCCGGCAGTTCCCGCTCCTCCACCAGCGTCAGGAAGGTGCGCTTGACGTCGAGGTTGGACACGACCTGCCGGGCGCGGATCTCCTCGCCGCCCGCAAGGACCACGCCGGCCGCCTTGCCGTTCTCGACCAGGATGCGCTCGACCGCGGCGCCGGTGCGGATCTCGCCCTTGGCCGCGCGCAGCGACCCGGCCATGGCCTGGGTGATGGCGCCCATGCCGCCGCGGGCGAAGCCCCAGGCCCCGGTGGCGCCGTCGACATCGCCCATATAGTGGTGCAGCAGCACATAGGCCGAGCCGGGCGAGCAGGGGCCGAGCGCCGTGCCGATGATGCCGGACAGGGCGAAGCTGGCCTTCACCACCGGGTTCTCGAAGTACTCGTCCAGGAACTCGGCGATGCTCATGGTCCAGAACCGGATGGTGTCGGCCATCTCGGTCTCGGTCAGGTCGTGGAACCTGCGGCCGAGATACAGCAGCTCCTGCAGGTCGCGCGGCCGGATCGACGTCGGGTCCGGCGGGGTGCGCAGCAGCAACGGGCGGATGAAGCGGCACTGCCGGGTGACGTCGGCGGAATAGCGGTCATAGGCCTCGGCGTCGCGCAGCGAGAAGCGCTGGATCTCGCGCCGGTGCGCATCGTGCTGGCGGTAGGTCGCCAGCGCGTCGCCGTCGCGGGTGAACACGGCGCCGCCCTCATAGGGGATGACCTGCAGCCCGTGCCGCGGCAGCTCCAGGTCGCGCATGATCTCCGGCCGCAGCAGGCTGCAGACATAGGAGCAGTTGGAATAGAGGATGCCGGGATGCAGCGACCGGCTGACCGCGGCGCCGCCGACCCAGTCGTTCTTCTCCAGCACCAGAACCTCGAGCCCGGCGCGGGCCAGGTAGCCGGCCGCCACCAGCCCGTTGTGCCCGGCCCCGACGACGATGATGTCCCAGGTCTTCATGGGATAGCAGCGCAGTTGGCGGGGAAAGCAGAGCGCGTTGCCTCTCCCGCCTGGCGGGAGAGGTCGGACATCCGCCAGGATGTCCGGGCGAGGGTTGGCCCGGGCCTCGACAAAGAGCCCTCACCCGGAGCCGCTTCGCGTCTCCGACCTCTCCCGCAAGCGGGAGAGGCAATGCGAAACGCTCCGGCTGCAATTCCCCCCATGGGCTCTGTCTCCGCCCGATCTGCCGGTCAGTGTGCCACGGCCCGCTTCGCCGCGTCGCCGCCCTTGTCCAGGGTGCGGTCGACGGCGCGCTCGAACCCAGCCAGCGTGTCGGCCAGGCAGCTGTCGTCATGCGCCTCGCAGATGAACCAGGGCTCGCGCGAATCCGGCTCGCACAGCACCCCCTCCTCATGCAGCTCGCGCGCCAGCGCGTCGTAGAAGCTGTAGTCGGAGCGCTTCCAGTCGCGGTAGTCGCGCGGCGGCGTCGGGGCGAAGAACAGCCCGCCCATCGACGGGTGGCCGGCGAAGCAATGGACCACGCCGCGGGCATCCAGGACCCGCTTGATCCCGGCCTGCAGCCGGCGGCCATAGGCGGCGATGGTCTCAAGCGCCGGGGTCTCGTCCAGGATCTGCAGCGTCCGCTCGGCTGCGGCCAGCGCCACGGAATGGGCGGTGTAGGTGCCGCCATGGGCGACGCCGCGGCCATAGCGGCGCATGATGTCCTCGCGCCCGCCGATCGCCGCGATCGGATAGCCGTTGGCCATCGCCTTGGCCATGGTGGTGATGTCGGCCTTGACGCCCATCAGCTCCTGCGTGCCGCCGCGGGCGACGCGGAAGCCGGACTTGACCTCGTCGATGATCAGCAGCACGCCGTAGCGGTCGCACAGCTCGCGCACGGCGCGGACATAGGCGACATCGGCGGTGATGCCGCAGCAATTGCCCATGATCGGCTCGATCAGCATCGCTGCGATCTCGTGCGAGCGGCGGCGCAGCAGGTCCTCCAGCCGGTTGGCGTCGTTCATCGGCGTCAGGTGCACCAGCGGCCGCACCGCCTCCGGCACGCCCTGGGAATAGGGCATGATCGCCGGCTCGCGGTCGGTCCGGGACGGATCCCAGTCGTCCAGCGCCACCAGCCACATCGCCGCGTCGAACAGCCCGTGATAGCTGCCCTCGACCAGCACGTAGGAGTCCTTGCCGGTATAAGCGCGGGCCAGGCGCAGCGCCGCCATCACCGCCTCGGTGCCGGAGTTGGAGAAGCGCACCAGCTCCGCCGCCGGCATCATCCTGGCGATGCGCTCGGCCACGGTGAATTCTCGCTCGGTCGACAACGCGAAGACGCCGCCGATATCCATGCCCTGCCGCGCCGCCTCGTCCACCCGCGGGTCGGCATAGCCCAGGATCGCCGGGCCGTAGCCCAGCCGGTAGTCGACATAGGGGTTGTCGTCGAGGTCCCAGATCCGGCCGCCGCGGCCGCGCTTCACATAGATGGTCCGGTCGTCGCCCCAGTAGCGAAAGTTGGAGGCGACGCCGAGGGGCAGGCGGGTCGACGCCCGACGGAATTGCGCGTTGCTGCGCGCCAGGCTGCGGGTCATGGCAGCGGTCCTTGTGTCGTTGGTCCGGCGGTTCTGGGGCCGCGATTTCGGAGGCCCAGAATGGCATGGCGGGGCCGTTTCTGTCCATCGTGTTGAATGAACGTTCAATTAGAAGCTTGTTGGATGTTCATTCAGTATCTTTCCAGAACCCCGCGCCGATGCTAGGCTTTTGTGGAGATTTTATGGGGGTGCCGATGGCCGAAGGCCAGGCCGCGAGAAAGGTGAATGGGGGGCGGCGGCAGTCGAAGGAGCTGCGGCGGCAGGAGCTGATCGAGGCGACGATCGACGCCATCGCCAAGCGCGGCTACGAGGAGACGACGATGGCCGTGGTCGCCGACGGCGCCGGCCTGTCGCGCGGCATCGTCAACTTCCATTTCGAGAGCAAGGAGAAGTTGCTCGTCGAGACGCTGCGCTACCTGTCCGACGAGTATCGCGCCCATTGGCGCCGCGCCCTGCACGAGGCCGGGCCGGCCGCGGCGGACAAGCTGTGGGCCCTGGTCCTGGCCGATTTCGATCGGAAGATCTGCAATCCGAGGAAGATCGCCGCCTGGTGCGCCTTCTGGGGCGAGGCCAAGACCCGGCCGCATTACCGCGCTTTGTGCAGCGCCAACGACCAGGACTACCACCTGACCCTGCTCAACCTGTGCCGCGAGTTGGCGGCGGCGGGGCAGTCGCCGGACCTCCTGGCGCGCAGCCTGAACGGGTTGCTGGAGGGGCTGTGGCTGCATGTGATGATGGGGCCGAAGGAGTTCGGCCGCGAGGACGCCCGGGCCTGCGCGGTCGAGATGCTGGTCTCGGTCTTCCCCAAGCATTTCACCCGGGACGGGCCGCCCCTGAAAGGCACCGTGCCATGAGCTTCACGCTCCCCGACAGCGCCCGCGACTGGCAGGGCAAGATCCGCCGCTTCGTCGAGGCCGAGCTGATCCCGTGGGAGGAGCGGGCGGAGCTGGCCGGCGGCGAGATCCCGGCCGAGGTCGCGGCGCGGCATGAGCGGCTGGCGCTCGAGCTCGGACTGCCGCGGATCGATGCGCCGAAGCGCCATGGCGGGCTGCAGCTGCCGCTGCTCGACCAGGTGGCGATCGCGGAGCAGACCGGCCGGGTCACCAACGCCCTGGCCTGGTGCTATGGCGAGGCGCAGTCCTGGATGTTCGAGGCCTGCTCGCCGGACCAGATCGACCGCTTCATCCTGCCGCTGATGCGCGGCGAGCGGCATGTCTGCACCGCGGTGACGGAGGAGGGCGCCGGCTCCGACGTCGACGACATCGCCACCACCGCGCGGCGCGACGGCGACCACTACGTCATCGACGGCGAGAAATGGCACGTCACCAGCGCCAACCTGGCCGACACGGTGATCGTCCAGGCCAAGGTCCGCGGCGGCGAAGCCGATGGCGGCCATGCCCTGTTCTTCGTCGAAATGCCGGCCGAGGGGCTCAGCACCGTCCGCAGCCCGGCCTACACCCACAGCTACCGCCACCACCATCCGATCCTGCGCTTCGATGGGGTGCGGGTGCCGGCGGCGAACCGGATCGGCGCCGAGGGGCAGGGCATGGGCTTCATCCACGCTTGGTTCCGGCGCGAGCGGCTGATGATCGCGGCGCGCTGCTGCGGCGCGGCCGAGCGGCTGATCGAGGCGGCGACGGCCTTCGCGGCGGAGCGCAGGATCGGCGGCGAGCCGATGGCGCGGTTCCAGCTGGTCCAGGCGATGCTGGCCGACAGCGTCGCCGAGCTGCACGCCGCGCGGCTGGTGACCTATGAGGCGGCGGCCGCGCATGACCGCGGCCTGGACGTCAAGGCGCTGCACGCCCGCTGCTCGGTGGCCAAGCTGCTGGCATCGGAGATGGCCGGCCGGGTCGCCGACCGGGCGGTGCAGATCTTCGGCGGCCGCGGCTACATGCGCGAGAACGTGGCCGAGCGCTTCTACCGCGAGGTCAGGGTCGACCGGATCTGGGAGGGCACCAGCGAGATCCAGCGCCTGATCATCGCCGGCGCCCTGTTGAAGCGCGGGCTGAAGGGCACGATCGGAGGATGAGGGCGGGCGGACCAGCCGGCGAGACGCGTTGCCTCTCCCGCCTGGCGAGGCCTTTTCAGAATCCCCCAATCGTCATCCCCGCGAAAGCGGGGATCTCGTCACGCCCTGACCGGAAAGAGATTCCCGCTTTCGCGGGAATGACGGCAAAGGGATGGATTGCTGTTCTGACTGGATCGAGCCGACAAGAATCCGCTGGAGAATCCCGGCGAAGCGGGCTCTGAATAGGGAAAGCCGACGGCCGCGGCGAACAGACAACCGGCCGGCAGGTGAGGCGACATAGGGAGCCAGGCGATGACGCGTTCCCCCTTGGCCATCGGGCTGCTGGCCGCGGCCGCCATCCTTCTCGGCGCCGCCGCGGCGCAGGCCGAGGAGGAGAAGGTCGTCAACGTCTACAACTGGGTCGACTATATCGGCGAGACCACGATCCAGGATTTCGAGGCCGAGACCGGCATCAAGGTGGTCTACGACACCTATGACGCGTCCGAGACGGTCGACGCCAAGATGATGGCCGGCCATTCCGGCTACGACGTCGTGCTGCACGGCTCGCATCTGATCCCGCCGCTGGTCAAGGCCGGGGTGTTCAGCAAGATCGACAAGTCGAAGCTGACCAATTACGGCAATCTCGACCCGGAGATCCTGAAGGTCGTCGCCGGCCACGATCCGGGCAACGAATACTTCGTGCCGTACATGTGGGGCACGGTCGGCTTCGCCTATAATGTCGACATGATCAAGCAGCGCATGCCCGATGCGCCGGTCACCTCGCTCGACATGCTGTTCAAGCCCGACCTGGCGAAGAAATGGGCCGATTGCGGCATCTCGATCCTGGAATCGCCGACCGACATGATCCCGCTGGCGCTGTCCTACCTGCACCGCGACCCGAACTCGCAGAAGGCCGAGGATTACGAGGCCGCGGCGGCGCTGTTCCGGCCGATCCGGCAATACGTCAAGGCGATCGATTCCGCCAACTACCTGAACCAGCTGCCGAACCAGGAGCTGTGCCTGGCCTTCTCCTGGTCCGGCGACTACGCCACCGCCGCCAGCCGGGCGGCGGAGGCGGGGGTGAAGATCGACCTGGCCTATGCCGTGCCGGACAGCGGCGGCCCGGCCTGGTTCGACGGCTGGCTGATCCCGTCCGACGCGCCGCATCCCGACAACGCGCTGATCTTCATCAACTACATGCTGCGGCCGAAGGTGATCGCCGCCGCCACCAACTTCACCAACTACGCCAACGCCAACAAGGCGTCGGCGGAGTTCGTCAACAAGGAGATCCTGGAGAACCCGGCGATCTACCCGGACGCGGCGACGCGGGCGAAGCTCTACGTCCCGGCCGACCTGCCGCAGGAGGCGCTGCGCCTGCGCACCCGGGCCTGGAGCCAGATCAAGGCCGGGCAGTAGGGGCGGGCGGTGCGTGTCATCGGCAACCCCCTCCAATACCGACGGCCGGTATACGACCAGATTGCCTCTCCCGCTTGCGGGAGAGGTCGGACATCCGAAGGATGTCCGGGTGAGGGGATAGCGGCCTCGCCGAAAGCACCGTTCTCCCAGGAGCGAGCGCATGATCCGACCCGTCCTGAAACACCGACCCTGGCGTCGCGGCCGAACGGCCCTCACCCGGTCTCGCTGCGCGAGCCCGACCTCTCCCGCAAGCGGGAGAGGCAATTGGAGTGCGCTCGGAGATCTATGAACCCGATAGCCCGCGGCGGGAGGGGGCCAGGGGGAGGGGGTTCGCGCCGCCAGAACCCACGTCGCCCCTAGAGATGCCCACCGCCGAGCGCTATCCGGACATCAAGGACCGGCCCTGGCTCGATCCGCAGGCCAAACCGATCCTGCGTATTGAAGGCCTGACCAAGAAATTCGCCGACTTCATCGCGGTCGACGCGGTCGATCTCGAGATCCATCGCAAGGAGCTGTTCTGCCTGCTCGGCGGCTCCGGCTGCGGCAAGACCACGCTGCTGCGCATGCTCGCCGGCTTCGAGACGCCGAGCGCCGGTCGCATCCTGATCGACGGCCAGGACGTCACCCGGGCGCCGCCCTATGAGCGGCCGGTCAACATGATGTTCCAGTCCTACGCCCTGTTCCCGCATATGAGCGTGGAGAAGAACATCGGCTACGGGCTGAAGCACGAGGCGATGACCCCGGCCGAGCGGCGCGACCGGGTGGCCGAGCTGCTGGAGCTGGTGCAGCTGCAGGGCTTCGGCCCGCGCCGCCCGCACCAGCTGTCCGGCGGCCAGCGCCAGCGCGTCGCTTTGGCCCGGGCCCTGGCGAAGAAGCCGAAGCTGCTGCTGCTCGACGAGCCGCTGGCGGCGCTCGACAAGAAGCTGCGCGAGCAGACCCAGTTCGAACTGATGAACATCCAGGACCAGGTCGGCGTCACCTTCATCGTCGTCACCCACGACCAGGAGGAGGCGATGGCGCTGTCGACCCGGATCGCGGTGATGAACCGCGGCCGGATCGTGCAGACCGGCACGCCGACCGACATCTACGAATACCCGAACTGCCGCTTCTCGGCGGATTTCATCGGCTCGATCAACCTGTTCGACGGCACGGTGGACAGCGCGGCCGATGGCCGGGTGACGGTGGCGACCGAGCAGGCCGGGCCGCTGGTGGTGGCCCATGCCGGGGCGGTGGCGCCGGGCACCCCGGTCTCGGTCGCGGTGCGGCCGGAGAAGATCGCGATCGGGCGCGAGCCGCCGCAGGGCGCCGCCAACACGCTGCAGGGCATGGTCTACGACCTCGGCTATTTCGGCGACCGCTCGCTGTTCCGGGTGCGGCTCGGCAATGGCCGGCTGGTCTCGGTCAGCCGGCAGAACGACCGTCGCGGGCGGGAGGAGGACCGGCCGGTCGACTGGGACGACCGGGTCTGGCTGTCCTGGTCCCCCGCCGCGGCGCTGCTGCTGACCGAATGACCGCGGTTCCGGACCCTGGAGGGGCGACGCCCTTCTGGCGCCGGGCCCTGCGCCGGGTCGGCGACGCCTGGCGCGGCCTGATCATCGGCGTGCCGACGGTCTGGCTGGTGCTGTTCTTCCTGGTGCCGTTCCTGATCGTGCTGAAGATCAGCCTGGCCCAGAGCATCGTCGGCCGGCCGCCCTATTCGGCGCTGCTGGAATGGGGCGAGGGGGCGTGGCCGGCGGTCACCGCCTCGCTGCGCAACTACGTCTTCCTGACCCAGGACTGGCTCTACCTCGCCGGCTACCTGAACTCGGTCAAGATCGCGCTGATCTCGACCGCGCTGTGCCTGGTCTGCGGCTATCCGGTCGCCTACGGCATCGCCCGGTCCTCGCCCGGCGCGCGCAACATCCTGCTGCTGTTCGTGATCCTGCCGTTCTGGACCTCGTTCCTGCTGCGCATCTATGCCTGGATGGGGCTCCTCAACAAACAGGGCATCCTCAACGGATTCCTGGTCTGGAGCGGCATCCTCGACCAGCCGATCGAGATGATGAACACCGACTTCGCGGTCTATCTCGGCATCGTCTATTCCTACCTGCCCTTCATGATCCTGCCGCTCTACGTGACGCTGGAGAAGCTGGACCAGAGCCTGGTCGAGGCGGCGATGGACCTTGGCTCGCGGCCCTGGCGGGTGTTCGTCGACGTCACCCTGCCGCTGTCGCTGCCCGGCATCGTCGCCGGGTCGCTGCTGGTGTTCATCCCGGCGACCGGCGAATACGTGATCCCGGCGCTGCTCGGCAACCCGTCCAGCCCGATGATCGGCCAGGTGCTGTTCAGCGAGTTCTACTCGAATCGCGACTGGCCGGTGGCCTCGGCCGTGGCGGTGGTGCTGCTGCTGGTCCTGGTGCTGCCGATCCTGTGGTTCCAGAACCGCCAGGCGCGGGGAGGTGAGGCATGAGGGGCCGGTCCCGCTTCCTCACCCTCTGGCTGGTGGCCGGCTTCGTGTTCTTCTACGGGCCGATCGCCTCGATGATCGTGTTCTCCTTCAACGCGTCGCGGCTGGCGACGGTCTGGGGCGGCTTCTCGACCAAGTGGTATGCGGCGCTGTGGGGCAACCGGCAGGTGGTCGACGCGGCGCTGCTGAGCCTGCAGATCGCCGCGGTCTCCGCCACCATCGCCACCGCGCTCGGCACCATGGCGGGCATCGCTTTGGCGCGGTTCGGCCGGTTCCGCGGTCGCCTGCTGCTGGCCGGCATGGTCACGGCGCCGCTGGTGATGCCCGAGGTGATCACCGGCCTGTCGCTGCTGCTGCTGTTCGTGGCGCTGGAGGATACGTTCGGCTGGCCGTCCGGCCGCGGCGCCATGACCATCACCATCGCCCATGTCACCTTCTGCATGGCCTATGTCGCGGTGGTGGTGCAGTCGCGCCTGGCCGACATGGACGCGTCGATCGAGGAGGCGGCGGCCGATCTCGGCAGCCGGCCCTGGCAGGTGATGGTCGACATCACCCTGCCGCTGCTGGCGCCGGCCATGGTGTCGGGCTGGCTGCTGGCCTTCACCCTGTCGCTGGACGACCTGGTGATCGCCACCTTCACCTCCGGCCCCGGCGCCAACACCCTGCCGATGCTGATCTTCTCCAAGGTCCGGCTGGGGCTGACGCCGGACATCAACGCGCTGGCGACGATCATCATCCTGGTGGTGGCCAGCTTCGTCATCGCCAGCGCCGTGATCCTGAACCGCCGCGACGCCCGCAAGGCCCGCGACAGCCGTCGTGCCGCCGCCGGGGGTGGATCGGCATAAAGATCACCATCGATTTTTGCGTAAATGCAGGTCAAGGAACCCGTTTCCGCTTCGTCCCGTTGGGTGTTCGTTGCGGCCTGGATTCGGGTCGCTTCACTGAACTGGAGGACGTGCTATGCGTTCCATCTCCACGGCTTTCGCCCTGGCCGGTCTGTCGCTGCTGGCGGCCGCCTGCACGGTGAACACCGCCCCGCCCGCCCGGACCACCGTGCTCACCCAGCCGGCGCCGGCCGTGGTCACTCAGCCCGCCCCGACCGTGGTCATGCCGGGCACCACCACCTATGTCACGCCGCCGCGCACGACGGTGGTGACGCCGGCCTACTGAGGCCGGCCGGAATGGTCGAGCCGGCACGGCGGCCCCGCGGCTTCGGCCGCCAGGGCGCCTGATCGGGCATCCGCTTCCCGAAGGCCTCCGTGCCGGCCCGACCCTCGAGACCCGGACCTTCCGGGGAACACGGCGCCGCGTCGTCTTGTTGCTGATTGAGCGCGGTGCCGACTCAGACCGCTTCCACCCGAAATGGAGGATTGGACATGCGCTCCACCATCCTGGCCATCACCCTTCTCGGGCTGCCGCTCCTGGCCGCCTGCACCGTGAACAACACCCCGGACAAGCCGGACACCACCGTGGTCACCCAGCCGGCGCCGTCGGCGACCGTGGTGACGCCGCCGCCGCGCACGACCGTCGTGACGCCGGCCTACTGAGGGTAAGCCACGGCGGGGGCGCGCAGCCCTAGAGACCGTTTGAAAATGCGCTGGCGTGAGTCGGATGGCGGTGGTTTCGAGAACCGGCGCGCAGCGGACGTTCGGGTCCGTGAGCACCGGAAGCGCAGAAACCGCCGTCAGACGGCCGCGCCAGTAGCATTTGCAGACGGTCTCTACAGGTGGCGCGTCTCCGCCGGCGCCCTCTCCCAATGGTCGGCGCGGCCGTCCTCGAACTGGACCGGCAGCCCGGCCAGCTCCTCGGCCGTCACATCATCCAGGCAGGCGACGTTGACGGCATAGAAGGTGCCGCCCAGCGCCTCCATATGGCCGCGGCCGAACGGCTTGACGCCGCAGCGGCGGCAGAACAGGTGATGGATGGTGCCGCCCGCGGCGCCGTCGAACTGATAATCCGACAGCGCATCCTCGCCCTGCAGCAGGCGGAAGTCGGGCGCCCTCACGATCGCCTTCCAGAACCGCCCCTTGCCGCAGATCGAGCAGTTGCAGCGGCTGGTGCCGGCCGCCAGGTCGGCCTCGCATTCGAAGCGCACGGCGCCGCAATGGCAGCTGCCGTGATAGCTGCGTTTCATCGCGCGTCCCCTCCCGATGGTTCAGCCTGAGCCAGAAAGCCCGGCAGCTTGTCGAAGCACTCGTTCCAGCCGCCGCGGTGGCTGTCGCGGCTCTCGATCGACCGGAAGCCGGTCTGGCGGAAGGTCATCTCGGTCCTGCCGCCGTGCTCCCGGAAGGTGAGGGCGATCAGCATCTGCTGCGCCACCTCCTCGTCCCAGGCGAAGGTGAAGACCAGCCGGTCCGGCGGCGCGATCTCGCGATAGATCCCCGCCATGCCGAAGCTCTTGCCCTCGGGCGAGGTGATGACGGCGCTCCAGGCGCCGCCCGGCCGCAGGTCGATCCGCACCGCGGAGGCGGAAAAATCCTTCGGCCCCAGCCAGCACACCAGATGCTCGGGCTGGGTCCAGGCCTTGAACACCAGGCTGCGCGGCGCGTCGAACTGGCGGGTGATCACCAGCTCCGATCCTGATTCCAGGGTGGCGCTGTCACTGGGTGCGGTCATCGTCGGTGTCCTTGCCTTGCAGTTGGCGCAGATAGGCGTTCAGCCGGTCGAAGCCGGCATCCCAGAACGGGCGATAGCCTTCGACCCAGTCGGCGATCTCCTTCAGCGGCCCGGCCTGCAGCCGGCAGGGCCGCCACTGCGCCGAGCGGCTGCGCGCCACCAGCCCGGCGCGCTCCAGCACCTTCAGATGCTTGGACACGGCGGTCAGGCTCATGGCGAAAGGCTCACCGAGCTCGGTGACCGAGGCCTCACCCCGCGCCAGCCGCGCCAGGATGGCCCGGCGGGTGGGGTCGGCGAGCGCCGCCAGAGTGAGGCTGAGGGGATCCGTCGACACGTTATGAACCGATCGGTTAAACAACCAGATGGTTCAATACGGCCACTGACCTGGACCTGTCAAGACACCCGATGACGATCGCGGCTGCCCGGCCTCCGACACATCCCGGCGGATCCAGCCCTGGAAGGCGCGGAGGTTGATCTCCTTCTCGCCCAGCACGCCAGTGGGCTAGGCGAATCTGTAAGGAAACTACTTGCCCGTATTATTCGGATTTTTCATTCAATAACCTACTAGATCAGGCTAGAAAGAAGAAAGATGGTCGTATATTAAAGTGAGTCGTCGGTTTCCGGTACTTCCAGCGGCAACTCCAGTTGTTCTGCATCTAGCGAGGCTTGTAGTTCAATCCGATCCTTGCGCAACGTAACGTCAATTCGAATCCCCAGATCCTCGAAGATGATGGCCCTGGGCTTGTCCTCTTCCATAAATCCGAAGAAGGTAAACGGCAAAGCGTAGGTGTCACCGGACACCTGTTGACCGAGAACCTGGGTAAGAGCCTTCGCAGTGGGCTGCATAGACTCACGATCGCGACCCAGGATCCCGGTCTTGAGAAGGATGAGGCCTTCATCGAAGCCGCCCGCCAGGGCCCGCTTTCGATCAGCTGCGTCGACTACCTCATCCAGCTGAATGTTGTCTGCTTGTGCGAGGGAGCGAATAATTTCGAATAGATCAGCAAGTTCTCCACGCTTATCATCTATGGTTCGTGCGTTACGAACTTCAAGTGCCTCCTCAAGTAACTTGCTGATCAAGAATCCTTTCTTTAGGTTGTTGGGTATCTTTCGTGTGATCTCTGCTTCCTGTCGGTTGGCGATGCGGCCTGGGATGCGGTCTCTGACGATCTTGCCGAACATGACGCTACGCCGGACTCGAGTGTGGTCCTTCTCACCCGTGGCTATTACAGCGCATCCGAGGCGTCGCAGAGCGAAGTATGCGTGGGCAAGAGTGGAGCCCGCCAACATGACCGGTACAGATAGTTCGAGGGCAGCGTTTCCAACAGCGTCGATGAACTTCATGTCGCGCATGAGTTCTTGATCCGTCGGCATAAGCTCAAGCGCGAGTTTTGAGCGTGGTGCCGGGAGGTTTCGGACCTTGTCTAGGTCGTCTCTATCGGCGATCGTGATGGTCTTGTAATTACTACGATCAGAGTTGCGCTCCGTGTCGTGTGCTTCGGTCCAATACCAAGGCAGATTGAATGTCAGCCCCTTGTCGTCCACACATCCGACAAACCACATGACGTGGCAAGCTTTCCCAAGCCGATCAGCGATGGCGCGCGTTCTTGTAGCGAGATCCAGGGCCTCCTTTCGGCCAATACTTAGGCTCCGACCAAGATCATTTCTGATTCTGACATATTCCCAATTACCACTCTCGTGAGCAAGAAGCATGTTCGACTTGTATTCGGTGTACTCGGTTGCCAACTCAGTCGGGACATGCACTTCCCAGATATCATATGGACAATACTGAAGTGCGTCGGGTAGGCCCCAGAGGCTGTGGATCTCAACAATGGGGCTCTGTGGATCCGCCCGGGCCCAAGCGGAAGCGCGAGCGGCAATGAAGCGGTGGACAACGAATGCAAGGTCTACAGGGCCTCCCTCCTCTTCCTGCATTTGGTCTCGGACCGCTAGGCACCGACGCGCTGCCTCATCGGGGGTTAGGCCCTCCGTTCGCCTCAGATTCAGCGCTTTCTCGTGGCCGCTGGTTCTGATGACAATTCCGTCGGGTCCGATCAGGGATCTGAAATCTTCCTCTAGATTCTGGAGGCCATCTGCATCGCCAGTGCGCGGCAGCTGCTCGAAAGGGACATAAAAGAGCGTTGGTCGATTCGCAGCATCTGGTTCCCACAACTCTTCGAGGACCCGAAGCTTATCCCATTGCTTCAAGGCGTCGCCCTCGGCGGCCCTTAAAAATCTGCCGTTGACGGAAGCGGGACGGTAAAAAGGTCCTATCCTTACGTTGAATGGATTCACGCCGGAGACGTCTTCATCCTCCTGGTCTACTTGAACGAGATAGACTTTGTCGTCACTGGTCTCAATCCATTCACAGTTGACCCTCTGCAACACTCCTCTCAGTAGGTCGTTGTTAAGCCAGGCAGCGATGGATCCAAAGAGCCGTTCCCTCTGCATGCCAGGCTTAATTTCGAGCGATCTGCGCGGATTTGCTGCCTCGTCTCTCTGCGCGTTGAGACGGACCCGCGACGTTAACCCGCCGTAATCGGAACTGAGTTCCCAGTGATCGCGAGTCTTGGAAATGCGGAGGAGGTTGCCGAACTCCCCCTTACCCCGAGGGGTAAGGTAGCTTTGCATGACGATGCCGACACGTCTCTTTGGCGCGGAGTCGAGAACCTGCCTTATGGCCGAGCATATGTCGCCAACAAAGTCCTCCGTATCGGCTCTGACTGGGACGCTCTCGTAACTGCCTCTGTCCCATATCATTTCGCCCACGATACTGGATCGGACGTAAATCACGCCTGTCATTGCAGCCAGATGGCGGAGCCGATCTATGGCTTCCCCGTCGATCGCATTGAGATCGGCTTTGTTATCCTCGAAAACTCCAGCCGATACCAAAGCGAAAGGTGGCGTCCATAGCCTGGGTAATGTTGCCAGGGTTGCAGCCTTGGAGCCGAACTCCTGCCTTAGGGATTCGATTTCCGCCCATGAAAGCGGATCGGAGTCCCACGAAAAAATGATCTTCTCGATCATTTCTTTTCCAGAGTGCCGAACACCGCATTGGCAATGTTCGAGAGTAGCCCGCTCACCCCATCGGAAAAATAGCCGATCATAAACGCCAGAGCCGCGGTTGCTGCCCCCGACCGTGGCGAAGCGGAGGCCTGACTTCCGAGCAATCCTCCATCCAACAACGTCAGAACAACGCAGGCGTAGATGCCTCCAATAAACGGAACGAAGAGTCTCCAGTACCGCCGGTCAAGATGCCATTTGGATTTGGCTACAGAATGCACGAGCCATTTTATCGAGAACGTCGTTCCTCCCAAACTGCCGACGAAGTAGGTCGCGACCAGTTGGAATACGATGTTCATCCGAGGCATTTCGACAGCTCGGATAGGATCACTATCCGAAATGAGAAACGATAGGGGAATTTGCCACGAATGGCCCGAGAGGCTCAGGAAAAGGCCGCTCAGAAACGTGACTACGGCTAGAATAGCCGAAAGGATCAGTGCTTCCTGATTGATGCATCGTCTTGCCTCGGCGGGGTACTTGGTCTTCCAATCACCGGGAAGGCGGCCATCGGTATACTCGGCCTTTGCGGCGCCGGGTTGCGCGAACTCGGGTGACGGCAACGAAGCAGTCGGTAAGGGGACGACATCGGCCGCCGTCGAAGAGTCAGGCGTGTCTTTGGCGCTTGTCACAGGTAGCCTTATGTTCGGACAGGGGCCAGGGCGTTGATGGTTCGGCAGACGTTGTCCGTATGGGGATGGGTTCTATAGTTCCATGCATCCGGCTTGCCCACGAGCGTCGCTATCTGGCGACGCAAGAACTGCGAACCGACATGATCAACATTGTGGGTGACATAAGCGGTGTCGCCCGAGCAAAGAACGAGATAAGAGCTTGATACCTCGACAGCCAAATATGCCTCGCTTGGGACGGTGAGCTTCCAGGCTAGGCTGCCTGCTTTCGAAGCTGCCGATGCCAACTCATCCACACCGAACGGCGGGTCGATCAGGATGTGCAAATGTGCATGGTCGACACCACATCCGACTTGCGAGCCTTCTTGGGATGGCCCGTGCTCGAACCAGATGGCGCGCGCCGGAGATATGTCGTAGTGCGACAAAATCTGGCTGACAATATCGGCTGCGCTTCCGTGTCCTCTCTGCTGGTCTAAAGACGCGAAATTGAGCACTGCCGCCCGCGGGATCACGAGCAGCCAAAGCGGCAGGATGGAGCCAAGTGTCGGCGTGACGACGAAATCGTCGTTTGTCAGCAGTATTTCGTCGAATACGGAGCGAGATGCCAATCGGTCCGTGGGATCGGCCGAAAGAATGCCAGAAAACCTGTGTGGAACATGACTTCCGGGCGAGTGCTGAAACATGCCATCCTCCGAACTGGGCAGCCAAAGCCCAATTGCGTTCTGAAGCTACATCGGTTCGCGTTATAACGCGAGCACGCCACGGGCTCCGTGCCGCTATCCAGCCCTTCCCTGCCCGGCCTCCGGCACGTCGCGGCGGATCCAGCCCTGGAAGGCGCGGAGGTTGATCTCCTTCTCGCCCAGCACGCCGCTGCCATAGGCCGAGCCGGAGAGGCCCTGCTGGACCGAACGGAGCAGCGCCGCATCCTCGTCATGCACCCGGTTGTTCACCCGCAGGTTCAGCCGCCGGGTCAGCTGCATGGCGCGGCGGTCGTCCGGCCGGGCATAGGCGCGCCAGCGCAGGATCGACCGGCCGGGGCCTGCGGGTAGGATGTGGAAATAATCCAGCATGTCCGGATACAGCTCCAGCGACACCGCCGGGTACAGGAACAGATAGGTCCAGCGCCGCTTCAGCGCCTCGGGCAGATGCGGCACGTCCGGCAGCAGCCGGGCATAGGCCCGGGTCGACCAGCCGCCGTCGGGATCGCGGCGCAGCGCGTGGCTCAGGCGGATGGTGCGGCTGGCGTCGTCCGGCTCGCGGTCATAGGCGCCGGACATCAGCCCGAACAGGCCGGGATGGCCGGTCGGGAAGTGGTAGTCCTCGAGGTAGTTGTCCCAGACAGTCTTCCAGTCGGCATCGATCTCGCCGATCCAATAGTCGGTGATCGGCACCATCTCCTCGATCCGGTGCGCCGCCAGCTCTGCCGCATAGGGGGCGTAGCGCTCGGCCACCGACGGGCCGCCGCTTTCGAAGCGCAGGAAGACGAAGCCGGCGAACACCTCGCAATCCAGCGGCAGCAGGCCGAGGCCCGCGGTGTCGATCTCCGGGAAGGTCTTGGCCGCCGCCACCGCGCGCAGCCGCCCGTCCCAGGCGTAGCACCAGGCGTGGTAGGGGCAGCGGATCAGCCCGCTGCAATGGCCGTCGCGGCCCTGCAGCACGGCATGGGCGCGGTGCCGGCAGACATTGTGGAAGGCGCGCACCCCGCCGTCTTCGCCGCGGATGACGAAGGCGCGCTCGCCCAGCGCCTCGAAGGTGACGTAGTCGCCGGGGGCCGGCAGCTCCGAGACATGCGCCACCAGCTGCCAGGCCGGGCGGTGGATGCGCGCGACCTCGGCCGCGTGGATGCCGGGATCGGCATAGGTCCAACCGGGCAGGGTCGGCGGCAGGGCAGGGGCGTCGGGCTCGGCCTCCGCCACCAGGCGCAGCCGGGCCGGGGTGGCGAACGCCGCCGGGTACAGGTTGGCCAGATAACGGCGGCAGGTGTCGACCGCGTCGTCCCAGTCGAAGGCCTCGCGCTGCACCAGCGCCTCCTGCGACAGCGCATCGACCAGCCCGCACAGGCCCAGCGCAGCGGCGCGCAGCTCGATCCGGGCGCCGGCGCGCTCGGCCAGCTCGGCCATCAGCGCGTGCACCGCCTCGTAGAAGGCGCGGTCGGAGGCGCCGACCAGCGCCATGTAGTCGTCGCGGGCCCGGCTCTCGCCCCAGAAGGCGTACCAGACCGCCAGCCGCTCCAGGCTCGCCACCTGCGGGTCGAAGCTGGCGCGGACCAGCGCCATCAGCGCCTGCTCCGGCGCCCGGCCGGCGGCGGCCACCGCGCTCTCGCACAGGCTGCGATAGGCCTCGGCCATGCGGGCCAGCGTGGCCTGCAGCAGGTCCTGCTTCGACTTGAAGTGGAAATTGACCATGCCGGCGGTCAGCCCGGCCAGGCTGGCCACCTTGCTCAGCGTGACGTTCGACAGGCCGTGTTCGGCGATCGCGGTGATCGCCGCATCGATCAGCTGTTCGCGCCGGGCATCCTGCGGCAGCCGCGCCCGCACCCGGATCTCCATGCCGTCGTCCATGCCAACCTCCCGATCGGCTGTTCGATCCTTATTGAATGGTCATTTTATGGAATCGAACGGCTGTTTGGCAAGGGCGATGCTCTTCTCCCTCCCCTATCGTCATTCCCGCGAAAGCGGGAATCTCTTTCCGATCAATGCGTTGCGAGATCCCCGCTTTCGCGGGGATGACGGAATGGAGTGAAGGGAGGCTCCTCAGCCCGCCTGTATCCGTGCCGCGAGGGCCTGGTGGCTGCTTATCAGCCGGGGCAGGTCCAGGCCGGGGATCGCGCCATGCTCCACCCGCCACACGCCGCCGACCATGACGAAATCGGCTCGGTGGGCGCCGCACAGCACCAGGGCGGCCAACGGGTCGCCATGGCCGGCGAAGCGCAGCTCGTCCAGCGCGAACAGGGCCAGGTCGGCCTGCTTGCCCGGCGCGATCACGCCGAGATCCGGCCGGCCGAGGCAGGCGGCGGAACCTGCGGTGGCCCAGCGCAGCGCGTCGTGGTGGCTGATCGCGGTGACGCCGTAATGCAGCCGCTGCAGCAGGAAGGCGGCGCGCACCTCCTGCATCAGGTTCGACCCGTCATTGGAGGCGGAGCCGTCGACGCCGAGGCCGACCTTCATCCCCGCCTGCTCCATGCCGTGCACCGGGCAGTGGCCGGAGGCCAGAATCTGGTTCGAACAGGGGCAATGCGTCACCGCCGTTCCGGCCCGGGCCATGCGGCCGATTTCCGCCGGGTTGAAATGGACGCCATGCGCCAGCCAGGTGCGCGGGCCCAGCCAGCCGCATTCCTCGAGGTAGTCGAGCGGCCGGCCGCCGAATTTCTCGACGCAGAAGCGGTTCTCGTCCTCGGTCTCGGCCAGATGGGTGTGCAGCCGGACATCGAGCCGATCGGCCAGCTCCGCCGTGCGCCGCATCAGCGACCCGGTGACCGAGAAGGGCGAGCAGGGGGCCAGCGCGATCTGCACCATGGCGCCGTCGCCGGGCTGGTGATGCGCCGCGACCAGCCGCTCGCTGTCGGCCAGGATCGCATCCTCGTCCTGCACCACGCTGTCCGGCGGCAGGCCGCCGTCGCGCACCGACAGGTTCATCGATCCGCGGGTCAGCACGGCGCGGACGCCCAGCGACTTGGCCACCTCGACCTCGATGTCGATGGCGTGCTCCAGCCCGTCCGGGAAGACGTAGTGGTGGTCCGAGGTGGTGGTGCAGCCGGACAGCAGCAGCTCGGCCATCGCCACGGTGACGGCGCTGCGCAGCGCCTCCGGGTCCAGCCGGGCCCAGACCGGGTACAGCGCCTGCAGCCAGGGGAACAGCTCGCGGTCCAGCGCCGCCGGCACGGCGCGGGTCAGGGTCTGGTAGAAATGGTGATGGGTGTTGATCAGCCCGGGCAGCACGACATGGCTGCCGGCGTCGAACACGTCGTCCACCGGCGCCGCCGGCTCCCGTCCCGCCGGCACCAGCTCGGCGATCCGCCCATCCTCGACCACCACGCCGCGCTCGGCACCGTCCGCCAGGATCGCCAGCGGGTCCTTGATCCACAGCCGCATCGCATGCCTCCCGTTCCCGTTATCCGGAGCGTAGCACCGGATGAGGGGGACAGGAGGGGTTGTGCGATTTGAAAGTGCTTCAACCTGGCGATGGCATCACGCCGCGTCCTGCTGCGCCGCCGCGGGCGCGGCGATCTCGAAATCGGCTTGGCGCTCCAGCACCTTGAGGATGGCGGAATGGTCCCAGGCGGCGCCGCCCTGGGCGATGGCGGCGTGCAACAGCTGCTGCGTCGCCGCGGTGTTCGGCAGCGGCACGCTCAGCGCCTTGGCGCCGTCCAGCGCCAGGGCCAGGTCCTTCTGGTGCAGGGCGATGCGGAAGCCGGGCGCGAAGTTGCGCTGGATCATGCGCTCGCCATGCACCTCGAGGATGCGCGAGGCCGCGAAGCCGCCCATCAGCGCCTGGCGCACCCGGGCCGGGTCGGCGCCGGCCTTGGCGGCGAACAGCAGCGCCTCGGCCACCGCCTCGATGGTCAGGGCGACGATGATCTGGTTGGCGACCTTGGTGGTCTGGCCGTCGCCATTGCCGCCGACCAGGGTGACGGTCTTGCCCATCACCTCGAACAGCGGGCGCACCCGGTCGAAGGCGGCCTGCGGCCCGCCGACCATGATGGTCAGGCTGGCGGCCTTGGCCCCGACCTCGCCGCCCGAGACCGGGGCGTCGAGATAGTCGCAGCCCAGCGCGTTGATCTTCCCGGCGAAGCCCTTGGTGGCGATCGGCGAGATCGAGCTCATATCGACCACGATTTTGCCGGGCGACAGCCCCTCGGCGACGCCGCCGGGGCCGAACAGCGCCGCCTCCACATGCGGCGTGTCGGGCACCATGATGATGACGATGTCGGCCCGCCGTGCCGCCTCGGCGGCGGAGGCGACGGCGGTGCCGGCCAGCCCCTCCGGCACGCCGGTGATGTCGTAGAGAAACAGGCTGTGCCCGGCGGCGATCAGGTGGCCGGCCATGGGGCGGCCCATGATGCCGAGGCCGATGAAGGCGACGTTCATGACGAACTCCTCAGAAAAAAGGGGAGCTTCTCTGTGCAATCCCCTGCGAGACCCTTTTCGGAGCAGCTACCCCCCGCCGTCATTGCGAGGAGGCGAAGCCGACGAAGCAATCCATGCCTCCGCTCGTGCTGCACCATGGATTGCTTCGCTGCGCTCGCAATGACGGTGTTGGGAATTCCGAAAAGGCTGTTTGTGGGAGGGTGAGGGGGAATGGCTCACGCCGCGACGGTCGCCCTGGCCCGATACGGCGCGAACCAGCCGAGGCCGGCCTCGGTGCCGACCTGCGGCACGTATTCGGCGCCGACCCAGCCGGCATAGCCGAGCGCGTCGAGCAGGCGGAACAGGAAGGGGTGGTGGATCTCGCCGGTGCCCGGCTCGTGCCGGCCGGGGTTGTCCGCCACCTGGATGTGGCCGATGCGGGACATCAGCGCCTGCAGCGTCGGCCCCAGGTCCCCCTCCATGATCTGCATGTGGTAGATGTCGTATTGCAGCCTGGTGTTCGGCGCCTCGACCGCGTCGAGCAGGTCCAGCGTCTGCTGCGATCCGCTGAGGAAGAAGCCGGGGATGTCGCGGGTGTTGATCGGCTCGACCAGCAAGGTGATGCCGGCCTCGCCCAGCGCCTTGGCGGCGAAGCGCAGGTTGTCGACCAGCGTGTCGCCCAGCACCGTCTCGGCCACGCCCGCCGGCCGCTTGCCGGCCAGGCAGTTGAGCTGGCGGCAGCCCAGCGCGGTGGCATAGTCGATGGCCAGGCCGACCCCGTCCTGGAACTCGCCCTTGCGGTCGGGCAGGCAGGCGATGCCGCGCTCGCCCTTGGCCCAGTCGCCGGCCGGCAGGTTGTGCAGCACCTGGGTCAGGCCGTGGCGCTGCAGCCGCTCGGCCAGCTCGTCCTTCGGATAGGGGTAGGGGAACAGGTACTCGACCCCGGTGAATCCGGCCTCGGCGGCGCGGCCGAAGCGGTCGAGGAAGGAATGCTCGTTGAACAGCATGGTCAGGTTGGCGGCGAAGCGCGGCATGAAGGGCTCCGATTCTGCCGCTGTCATTGCCGGGCTTGACCCGGCAATCCAGACGGCGTCGACAGTCTCTGGATGCCCGGGTCAAGCCCGGGCATGACAGGAAAAGGGAATGCGGCGGAAAGAGGCTGTCGCTACACCGTCTCCGGCTCGCGGGCCGGGACGGGGGCGAGGTCGACGACCTCCTCGAACTCGGTGACATTGTCGATCTCCGGCCCCATGGCGATGTTGGTCACCCGCTCGGTGATGATCTCGACCATGACCGGCAGGCTGGCCTGGGTGGCGCGGGTGCGGGCCCATTGCAGGGCCTCGCCGATCTCGGCCGGGTCGAACACCCGGCGGGCGATGCAGCCGAACGCCTCCGCCGCCTTGACGTGGTCGACACCGTAATCGCCGATCTCCGGCGCGTTGATGTTCTGGAACGAGAGCTGGACCTCGTAATCCATGTTGTAGCCGCGCTCGGCCTGCCGGATCAGGCCGAGATAGGCGTTGTTCAGCACCACCAGCACGAAGGGGATGCGGTACTGCGCGGCCACCGCCAGCTCCTCGATCAGGAACTGCAGCGAATAGTCGCCGACGATGCCGACCACCTCGGCCGACGGGTCGGCCAGCTTGGCGCCGGTGCAGGCCGACACCTCCCAGCCCAGCGGGCCGGCCTGGCCGCAGATGATGTAGTTGCGCGGCTTGTACACCTTCTGGAACTGGCCGGAGGCGATCTGGTACAGGCCGATCGCGGTGACGAAGCGGGTGTCGCGGCCGAAGGCGGCGTTGATCTCCTGGAAGGCCCGCTGCGGCTTGATCGGGGTGTTGTCGAAATCGGTCCGGCGCAGCATGGTGCGCTTGCGCTCCTGCACCGCGCCGGTCCAGGCGTCGCGCTTCGGCAGGCGGCGGCCGCGGGCCTCGGCGATCAGCGCCTCCAGCGCCAGCCCGGCATCGGCGACGATGCCGAGGTCCGGGCAGAACACCCGGCCGATCTGGGTCGGCTCGATGTCGACATGGATGAACTTGCGGCCCTTGGTATAGACGTCGGTCGACCCGGTGTGCCGGTTGGCCCAGCGATTGCCGATGCCCAGCACCACATCGCTCTGCAGGAAGGTGGCGTTGCCGTAGCGGTGCTGGGTCTGCAGCCCGACCATGCCGGCGTTCAGCGGGTGGTCGTCGGGGATGGTGCCCCAGCCCATCAGCGTCGGCACCACCGGCACGTTCACCAGCTCGGCGAACTCGACCAGCAGGTCCGACGCCTCGGCGTTGATGATGCCGCCGCCGGCGACGATCAGCGGCTTCTCCGCCGCCAGCAGCATGTCGACGGCGCGGGCGATGGCGCTGGGGTTCGGCGCCGGGCGCGAAACGGGAAGGCGCGCGTCGGTCTCCGGATCGTAGTCGATGATCTCCTTCTGCACGTCGATCGGCAGGTCGATATGCACAGGGCCGGGGCGGTCGGAGCGCATGATCTGGAAGGCGCGGCGGAACACCCAGGGCACCTGGGCGCCCTCCATCACCGTGATCGCCCATTTGGTCACGGGCCGGGCGATGGCGGCGATGTCGACCGCCTGGAAATCCTCCTTGTGCAGCTTGGCGCGCGGCGCCTGGCCGGTGATGCACAGGATCGGGATCGAATCCGCGATGGCGGAGTACAGGCCGGTGATCATGTTGGTGCCGGCCGGGCCGGAGGTGCCGATGCAGACGCCGATGGCGCCGGCCCGGGCCCGGGTGTAGCCCTCGGCGGCATGGGTGCCGCCCTCCTCGTGCCGGACCAGCACATGGCGGATGCCGCTGTCCTTCAGCGCCTCGTAGAACGGCAGGATCGCGGCACCCGGCACGCCGAACGCCACCTCCACGCCTTCGCTGCGCAACACATGCACCGCCGCTTCCATCGCCGTCATCTTGGGCATCATGCCCTCCCGTTCGAAGGTTCTCGGGCGAGAGTGGCTGGCGGGGCAGGGCAGGGCCAGCGAAGGCCCGAAACATTCCAGGGCGTGAAATGCGGCGGACCGGAACGGTCTTTTTCACCTGGTGGAACGGCTGGATCGGGTCGTGCCCATCCCCTTCCTGTGATGCCCGGGCTTGACCCGGGCATCACAGGAAGGGGATGTCGACATCTTCTGGATTGCCGGGTCAAGCCCGGCAATGACACAATGAGGAGGTTGCCCCCCGAAGGGGAAGTAGGCCATGCCTGAGGTTACTTTTGCCGATCTGCTGGCCGATCTCGCAGGCCATCTCGACCGCCTTGAGGCCGACCGCACGGAACTGGTCGTGATCCGGCCGGGCCACGAGCCGATGGTGATCGTCCCGCTGGCCGAGTTCGAGTCCCTGCGCGAGACCGCTTACCTGCTCAGCACGCCTGCCAACGCGGACCACCTGCGTCGCTCCATCGCCGAACTGGATCGCTGACGCCGGCCTTAGTGAGGCCGGCCGCCGAGTTACAGGGTGACTCCTCCCATCCGTTCGCAACTTACTAGGAGTGCCGAGCAGCCGACTGCCCGTGGAGCGTCTTTCGCTTCAAGCGGTACGAAATTTCTTTGTAAAGATCAGGGTCATCTTTCAGCTTCTCCAAGATCGCCAGTGCCTCCGGCTGCCTTGATCGCGATAGCTTGGAGATCAACAGCAGACGTGATTGGCCGAGGGTAGGATCAGCCACCAGCTCGATGAGCTTGGGCAGATCTGCCGATTGGGCCATACCGCTCACTGCGGCTACCAACCCATCTCTGAAGCCGCTTTGAGGCGTGGATCTCAGCTGCTGTAGAACAGAGAGAACTTTGTCCCAGGCAAGCTGCCGAGCTTCTGGCGCGCCGAGGGAGCGAGCAATCCCCTCTCGGATGCGGTCGAAGTACTCACGGTCCAAGTGGTCGAGCAGAATGGGAATTGCAGAACGATATTTCGGATGCTTCTTGCTCAAGAGCCAAGCAGATCTGACGTCAATGCCGGCATCCTTTAACGCCGCGATCAGCGGAGCCTCGTTTTTCGCGCGGGCGGCGACTCGCTCCTCGTGAAGGCGTTCCCTCTCGGCTCGTTGAGCCACCCACTCATGGTCGGCCTCAAGGCGGCGCGTCAACTCATCGGCGGTGATCGGCTCGCGGCGTGGCATGGTCAATCCGAACTATGACGCCTGTGATCATACCGCAGTCCGGAATGTTTGAAGCACCTCAGTGCGGCCGGCCGCCGAGCTGGAGCGTCACCTTCTCCGCCGCCTGGCGCACCAGCATGCCGATCTGGCCGATGCGGTCGTCGCCCATGCGCTCGCGCGGGGCGGAGATCGACAGGGCGGCCACCGGGCGGCCGCCGCGGTCGAGGATCGGCGAGGCGACGCAGCGCACGCCGGACAGGTGCTCCTCGTCGTCGATGGCGTAGCCGGAGCGGCGGGCGCGGCTGATCTGGTCGCGCAGGCTGGGCAGGTCCGGCACCGTGTTCACGGTCAGCCGGGTCAGGGCCAGGGCTGGCAGGGTGCGCGACAGCACCGGGTCGGTCTTGGCCGACAGCAGCGCCTTGCCGGCGCCGGAGCCGTGCACCGGCAGCGGCGTCGACCCCGGCAGGCTGGCGCCCGGATCGCCGAGCTGGTGCAGATAGAGGATGGTGCCGCGCTCCTCCACCGCCAGGTTCACGGTCTCGTGGCACAGGCCGAACAGGGTGCGCATCGGCGGGTCGGCCAGGCGGCGCAGCCCCATGCCGTCGGCATAGGCGAGGCCGGAGAGGAAGGCCTGCACCCCGACCGTCCAGCGCCGCGTCGCCGGGTCGAAGCGCACGTAATGCGCCTCCTCCAGCGTGGTCAGCAGGCGGTGCACGGTGGGGGCGGAGAGGTCGGTGGCGCGGGCCAGCTCGGTCAGGCTCATGCCCTCGGCTCGGCCGGCCACGGTGTCGAGCAGCCGCAGGGCGCGGAGCAGCGACCGGACCTGCCCGGTCTTCGGCTCGTCGATGCTGGGGTCGCGATCGATCTCGGCCATGGCGCTCCTGACTGGACGCTCAGGCCGGTGACCGGCTTCGCGTACCCTCCCGTTCATGCATGCGGCGCCCTTGGATGTAGGTCGCCTTCACCGACCGATCATCCCCCAAAGTCATGAGGATGAACAGTTCTTCCTCCAGGTCGGCCTCGACCGCCTCCATCCGGTGCGCCATGGCTGCGGTGGCGCGGGCGTCAAGGACCACGAGATCGGCGCACCGCCCCGGGGCGATGCTGCCGATCTCGTCCTCGAGGCCCAGCGCCTCGGCATTGCCGGCGGTGACCAGGTGGAAGGCCTCCAGCGCCGACAGGTTGGTGCCCTGCAGCTGCTGCACCTTGTAGCCCTCGCCCAGCGTGCGCAGCATCGAATAGCTGGTGCCGCCGCCGACATCGGTCGCCACCGCGATCCGCACCGGCGGGGTGCGCCGTGCCAGCTCGCGCATCGGAAACAGGCCGCTGCCGATGAACAGGTTCGAAGTCGGGCAGAACACCGCGACCGAGCCGCTCTCGGCCATGCGCTGCCGCTCGCGCTCCTCGAGATGGATGCAGTGGCCGAACAGGGTCTTGGGCCCCAGCAGCCCGTATGTGTCGTAGACGTCGAGATAGTCGCGGCTGTCGGGGAACAGCTCGCGCACCGCCTCGACCTCCTTGAGGTTCTCGGCGATGTGGGTCTGGACATAGGCGTCCGGGAACTCCCGGGCCAGCGCGCCCGCCGCCTCCAGCTGGGCCTCGGTCGAGGTGATGGCGAAGCGCGGCGTGACGGCATAGCGCTGGCGGCCCTTGCCGTGCCAGCGCTGCAGCAGCCGCTTGCTGTCGTCATAGGAGGATTGGGCGGTGTCGAGCAGGCCGGGCGGGGCGTTGCGGTCCATCATCACCTTGCCGGCGATCATGGCGGTGCCCAGCCGTTCGGATTCGGCGAAGAAGGCCTCGGCCGAGCCGGGATGGACCGAGCCGTAGACCGCGGCGGTGGTGGTGCCGTTGGCCAGCAGCTCGGCCAGGAACCACTGCGCCTGGCGCTCGGCAAAGGCCTGGTCGGCATAACGCTGCTCGGCGACGAAGGTGTATTTCTGCAGCCACTCCAGCAGCTGCGCGCCGTAGGAGGCGATCACCTGGGTCTGTGGGAAGTGCAGATGCGCGTCGATGAAGCCGGGCAGGATCAGCTCGTCCGGATAGCAGTCGACCGCGGTGCCGGCCGGCAGCGTCGGCAGCACTTCGGCCGCCGGGCCGACCCGGGTGATGCGGCCGTCCTCGACGACCACCACCCCGTCCGGGACGTAGCGGTAGCTGGCGTTGTCGCCCGCACCCTTCGGGGCGGCGAGGAAGCTCAGCAGTCGGCCGCGCAGGGCGGTGGTGGTCATTCTGGGTCTCCGGTCATCCCGAGTGTCATCACGACACCTTTTCTGTCATTGCCCGGCTTGACCGGGCAATCCAGGGGCCACGGGCACCGCTCTCGATGGCCCCTGGATCCTCGGGTCAAGCCCGAGGATGACAAAGGAGGGAAGGACATCTTGGGCCTCACTGCACGGCCCGGTCGGGATCGGCCGTCCAGCGCCCGAGGAGGTCGCGCTCCTCCGGCGTGATCTGGCTGACATTGGCCGGCGGCATGGCGTGGGTCAGCACGGCCTGCAGGCGGATCAGGCTGGCGTGGCGCCGGATCTCCTCCGGCGAGTCCAGCAGCACGCCGCGCGGCGCCTCGTTGATGCCCTCCCAGCCGGGCATGGTCGAATGGCACATGCTGCAGCGGGACACGACGACGTCGGTGACCTGGGCGAAGGACACCGGGCTCGCCGCCATGGCCGTTTGCACCGGAGCCTCGGGCTGCAGCCCGATCCAGGGCTTGGTCGCGGTCGCCACCTCGTGCTCGCGCGGTGGCGGCAGGGTCGACAGCCAGATGATCGCCGCCATGCAGGCTGTCGCCACGCCCCAGGTCCACCACGGCGTCGCCTTGCCGGCGTGGCGCGCGTTGAAGAAGTGCCGGATCACCCCGCCCATCACCAGCACCAGCGCCGTCATCACCCAGGCCCAATGCGACCCGAAGGCCAGCGGGTAGTGGTTGCTGAGCATCAGGAACAGCACCGGCAGGGTCAGGTAGTTGTTGTGCAGCGAGCGCTGCTTGGCCTGCCGGCCCAGCTTCGGGTCGGGCGTCCGCCCGGCGATCAGGGCGTCGACCACCTTGCGCTGGTTCGGGATGATCAGGAAGAAGACGTTGGCGACCATCATGGTGCCGATCAGTGCGCCCATCTGCAGCATGGCGCCGCGGCCGCTGAACACCTGGGCGAAGCCGTAGGCCGCCGCGACCAGCCCGATGAAGCCGGCGGCGGCCAGCTTGACGTCGCTCTCGCCCAGCGGCGATCTGCACAGCAGGTCGTAGGCCAGCCAGCCGAGGGCGAGGCTGACGACGCTGATCGCGATCGCCTCCTTGGGCGAGAACATCGACACCTGCGGGTCGATCAGGAACAGGTCGGCGCCGCGGTAGTACAGGACGCAGAGCAGGAAGAAGCCGCTGATCCAGGTGGAGTAGGCCTCCCATTTGAACCAGGTCAGCTCCTTCGGCAGCCGGTCCGGCGCCACCAGGTACTTGACCATGTTGTAGAAGCCGCCGCCATGGATCTGCCAGGCCTCGCCGCCGGCGCCCTTCGGCAGGTCCTCGCGCTTCTTCAGGCTGAGGTCCAGCGCGACGAAATAGAAGGACGAGCCGATCCAGGCGATGGCCGTGATCACGTGCACCCAGCGGGCCACGAGGTTGATCCATTCCCAGATGATCGGCTCCATGCCGTCGCCTCCGCCGTTCCCGCTGGCCATGCCCGCGGCTGTCCCTGTGCTGGCCAGCGTAGTGAACACCGGCTCGCTTCGGGAAGCACGGGCGGAGCACAGCACTTTCAAAAGAAAGGCTATAATCGCATAGGGCGAATGGGCCGACACTCACCCCCGACGTCATCCCCGCGAAAGCGGGGATCTCTTTGCGGTATAAGAGAAAGTCCGAAGAGATTCCCGCTTTCGCGGGAATGACGGTCGACAGGGGGATCGTCGGGATTTGGCGCTGCTGGAGAACATGCGGGTCTTCGTGCGCGTGGTCGAGCTGGGCAGCCTGTCGGCCGCCGGCCGGCAGGTGCGCATGTCGCCGGCCGTGGTCAGCCACCGCATCCAGCAGCTGGAGCAGCATCTCGGCGTCCGCCTGCTGAACCGCACCACCCGCCAGGTGCAGACCACCGAGCACGGCCAGACCTTCTACCGCCACTGCCTGGTGGTGCTGGACGCGATGGAGCGGGCCGAGACCAGCGTCGCCACCACCAGCGGCGTGCCGTCCGGCAGCCTGCGGGTGACGGCGCCGCTCGGCTTCGGCCGCCGCATCCTGGCGCCGCTGGTGCCGCAGTTCCACGAGCTCTACCCGCGGGTCGAGGTCCGGCTGCGCCTGTCCGACCACCTGCTCGACCTGGTCGGCGAGGCGGTGGACCTGGCCATCCGCATGGCGGAAATGCGGGATTCCAGCTTCGTGCTGCGCAAGATCGCCGATTGCCGGCGGGTGCTGTGCGCGGCGCCGTCCTATCTCGAGGCCCGGGGCCATCCGAAATCGCCGGAGGAGCTGGTGGGCCACAACTGCCTGCTGCTGCGCTTCCCCGGGTCGCGGCAGTACCAATGGACGCTGGAGGGCAAGGACGGCCCGTCCAAGGTGCCGGTGCGCGGCAGCTTCGACGCCGATGACGGCGACGTGCTGACGCAATGGGCGGTCGACGGCCGCGGCATCGTCATGAAGCCGGTGTGGGAGGTCGCGGCCCATCTGCGCAGCGGCGCGCTGCAGCTGGTGCTGCCCGATTATCCGCCGGAGCCGGTGGTGCTGGCGGTGCTGTACCCGCATCGCAGCTTCCTGCCGGCCAAGGTGCGGGTGTTCTCGGATTATCTGGTGGAGCACACGCGGTCGCTGCTCAGCGCCGACCTCGCGCTCTGATCGCTGCGACCAGCCGGGCCGCCGCCTGGTCGATGTCGGCGTCCATGGTGCCGCGGCCGAGGCCGAAGCGCAGGCTGCCATGGGCCTCGTCCGGCGACAGGCCGATGGCGCGCAGCACATGCGACGGCTCCGGGCTGCCGGTCGAGCAGGCCGAGCCGGTGGACAGCGCCAGCTCCGGCAGGTCGAGCAGCAGGTCGGCCGCGTCCAGCCCGGGCAGGCTGACATTGAGGCAGCCGGGCAGGCCGTGATCGGGGGAGCCGTTGCGGCGGAGATCCGGCAGGTCCCGTTGCAGCGCTGCGAACAGCCGCTCCCGCAGGGCGCTGAGGCGCCGCGCATCGGCCGTCCTGCGTTGCCGGGCGATGCGGCAGGCGGCGCCGAGCCCGACGCAGAGCGCCGTCGGCAGCGTGCCGGCGCGGCGCCCCTGCTGCTGGCCGCCGCCATGGAGGAGCGGCCGCAGCGGCGTGCCCTCGCGCACGAACAGCGCGCCGATCCCCATCGGGCCGTACAGCTTGTGGCCGGACAGGCTGAGGAAGGCGAGGTCGAGGGCGCGGACATCGAGTGCGCCGGTCGACAGGATCTGCACGGCGTCCGTGTGCAGCAGGGCCCCGGCTTCGGCGCAGATCCGGGCCGCCTTGGCCAGCGGCTGGATCGTGCCGATCTCGTTGTTGGCCGCCATCAGCGAGACCAGAGCCGGGCGCCCGGCCAGCAGCGTGCGCAGGGCATCGAGATCGGCGGTGCCGTCCGGCCCGACCGGCAGGGTCGCGGTGCGATGGCCTCGCGCGGCCAGCTCCGGCAGGCAGGCCAGCACGCTCGGATGCTCGATCGCCGAGGCGACCACCGGCCAGCCCGCGGGCGTGCCGCCCAGCAGCGCCAGGTTGTTGGCCTCGGTGGCGCCGCCGGTAAACAGGATCTCGCCCGGCCGGGCCCCGACCAGCCCCGCCACCTCGCCCCGCGCCGCATCGATCGCCTCCGCCGCCCGCCAGCCCGGGCGGTGCCGTGCCGCATGCGGGTTGCCGACCGCCGACGGGTCGAGCCACGGCCGCATCGCGTCCAGCACCTCCGGATCCAGCGGTGTGGAGGCGAGGTGGTCGAGATAGAGCGGGGCGGTCATGGCGGCACCCCGATTCCGCCTTTGGTACAGCCGCTTCGGATCGCGCTGTAGCCTGTGCGCACGGCGCGGCCGCTGTACAATAGAGTCCCCCCTCCCCGCGAGGGGTCACGGTATTCGCACATCGATCGGCGACACCGGCGGCGGGCATACGAACCGATTGCCTCTCCCGCTTGCGGGAGAGGTCGGACATCCGAAGGATGTCCGGGTGAGGGGATAGCGGCCTCGCCGAAAGCACAGCTTTTCGGCGGGCAAGCGTATGACCCGTCCCTGTCCTGAAACGCTGGCCCTGGTGTCGCAGCCGAGCCGCCCTCACCCGGTCTCGCTGCGCGAGCCCGACCTCTCCCGCAAGCGGGAGAGGCAAATGGATAACGCCCGGTGATCTGTAAATCCGATAGCCGCGAGGGGAGGGAGGACTCAAAGGGGGTGCGCATCGGCCATAGACCGTGTTGGGTTCGCTCATCGCGAACCCAACCTACGGGCTGCGGCTTACGCTTCGACTCCCTCGACATACCAGTCCATCTTGGCGATCTCATCGTCGCTGAGGGACTTGCCCTCGGGCACGACCAGCTCGCCCTTCTGGTTCTTGATCGGGCCGGCGAAGGGGTCGAGCGTGCCGGCGATGATGTCGGCCTTGGTCTTCTCCGCCGCGGCCACGACCTCGGCCGGGATCGCCTCGTTGTAGGGCGCCAGCGTGACCATGCCGTGCTTGAAGCCCCACCAGATGCTGGAGGTCTTCCAGCTGCCGTCGAGCACGGCCTGCACCCGCTCGACATAATACGGGCCCCAGTTGTCGACGATCGAGGTCAGCTGCGCCTTGGGCGCGAAGTTGCGCATGTCCGACGCCTGGCCGAAGCCATGGATGCCGCGGGCCTCGGCGACCTGGATCGCGGCCGGGCTGTCGGTGTGCTGGCACAGGATGTCGGCGCCGCCGTCGATCAGCGCCTTGGCGCCGTCGCTCTCCTTGCCCGGGTCGTACCAGCTGTTGACCCAGATCACCTTCACCTTCATGTCCGGCCGGATCTTCCGCGCCGCCAGGGTGTAGGCGTTGATGCCCATCACCACCTCGGGGATCGGCACCGAGCCGATATAGCCGGTGACGCCGGTCTTGGTCATATGGCCGGCGATGGTACCGCACACCGCGCGTCCCTCATGGAAGCGGGCGTTGTAGGTGCTGACATTCGGCGCGGTCTGATAGCCGGTGGCGTGCTCGAACTTCACCTTCGGCAGCGACTTGGCGGCCCGGATCGTCGGGTTCATGTAGCCGAACGACGTGGTGAAGATCAGTTCGTTGCCGGCCTGGGCCAGCTGGCGCAGAACGCGCTCGGCGTCCGGGCCCTCCGGCACGCTCTCGACATAGCTGGTCTTCACCTTGTCGCCGAACTTCGCGTCGATCTCACGGCGGGCGACGTCGTGGCCATGGGTCCAGCCATAGTCGCCGACCGGGCCGATATAGATGAAGCCGACCTTCAGCGGCTCCGCCGCCCAGATCCGGCCAGGCAGGACCGTCGTCGCCAGGGTGGCCGCGGAGCCCGCCAGCACCGTCCGGCGGGAGAAGCGCATCGACATGAAGACCTCCTTGTTGTGATTCATCGGATGATAGCGATCCGTGATTGGAAGCGCGATTGGGATCGCGCTCCTGGTCAGCCTAGATGGACGGCCGGAACGGCTTGCCCAGCGCCGCCGGCGCCTGCAGCCGGCCGCGCCACGGCCCGGCGGCGATGATCACCAGCACCGCGATGGTGGCGAGGTAGGGCAGCATGGTGAAGACCTGCGGCGGCACCTCGATGCCGGCGATGCCCTGGGCGTGCAGCTGCAGGATGGTGACGCCGCCGAACAGATAGGCGCCCAGCAGCACCCGCCACGGCCGCCACGACCCGAACACCACCAGCGCCAGCGCGATCCAGCCGCGGCCGGCGGTCATGCCCTCGATCCACAGCGGGGTGTAGGACAGCGACAGGAAGGCGCCGGCCAGCCCGGCCATGGCGCCGCCGAACAGGCAGGCCAGGTAGCGCACCAGCTGCACCGGGTGCCCGATCGAATGCGCCGATTCCGCGGATTCCCCGACCGCGCGCAGCACCAGCCCGGCGCGGCTGCGCTTCAGGAACCACGCGACCCCGAAGGTCATGGCGACGGACAGGTAGACCAGCGCGTCCTGGCCGAACAGCAGCGGCCCGACCACCGGCAGGCCGGTCAGCACCGGCAGCGACAGCTTCGGCAGCGGCGCGATCGGGTGGCCGACGAAGCCGGACCCGAGCAGGGCGCTCAGGCCGACGCCGAAGATGGTCAGGGCCAGGCCGGTGGCGACCTGGTTGGCCATCAGCGTCAGGGTCAGCACGGCGAAGATCAGCGACATCGCCGCGCCGGCCAGGGCAGCGGCCAGGATGCCCAGCGCCGGCTGGCCGGTGGTGAAGGTCACGGCGAAGCCGGTGACCGCGCCGATCAGCATCATGCCCTCGACGCCGAGGTTGAGGACTCCGGAGCGCTCGACCACCAGCTCGCCCAGCGCGGCAAGCAGCAGGGGGGTTGCGGCGGTGATCACCGTCGCCGCGATCAGGACCAGGATATCCATCACGACACCGCCATGGGATTGGACACAGGCTTGGCCTGGCTGGAGGCCCAGCGCAGGCGGTAGCGGACCAGCACGTCGGCGGCCAGCAGGTAGAACAGCAGCATGCCCTGGAACACGCCGGTCGCCGCGGTCGGCAGCCCGGCCGAAACCTGCGCGTTCTCGCCGCCGATATAGGACAGGGCCATGACCAGCCCGGCGGCGACGATGCCGATCGGGTGCAGCCGGCCGAGGAAGGCGACGATGATGCCGGTGAAGCCGTAGCCCGGGGTCAGCTGCGGGATCAGCTGGCCGATCGGGCCGGCGGCCTCGAAGGTGCCGGCCAGCCCGGCCAGGGCGCCGGACAGCAGCAGGGCGAACCAGGTCACGCGCTTGCGGCTGAAGCCGGCGAAGCGGGCCGCGGCCGGGGCCTGGCCGACCACCCGGATCTGGAAGCCGAACACGGTGCGGCCCATCAGGAACCAGGCGGCGACCGCGACCAGCCCCGCCACCAGCACGCCGAGATGCAGCCGGGTGCCCTCGACCAGGATCGGCAGCACGGCGCTGTCGGTGAACATCCGGGTCTGCGGGAAGTTGTAGCCCTCCGGATCCTTCCAGGGGCCGAACACCAGGATCCCCAGCGCCAGCGAGGCGACATAGGTCAGCATCAGGCTGGTCAGGATCTCGCTGACGTCGAAGCGGGTCTTCAGCAAGGCCGGGATCGCGGCATAGGCCATGCCGCCCAGGGCGCCGGCGACGCACATCGCCGGCAGGATCCACCAGCCCTCCTCGCCCCAGAAGCCGAGCGCGACGGCGCCGGCGGCGATGGCGCCCATGATCAGCTGGCCCTCGGCGCCGATGTTCCAGACATTGGCGCGGAAGCCGATGCCGAGCCCGATGGCGATCAGGATCAGCGGCGCCGCCTTCACCCCCAGCTCGGTCCAGCCGTAGAAGCTCTCGACCGGCGCGATCAGGAACTGGTACAGCGTCTCGGCCGGGTCCAGGCCGAGGGCCAGGAACAGCAGGTAGCCGCTGGCGATGGTCAGGGCGATGGCGATCAGCGGCGTCAGCCAGACCATGGCGCGGGACGGTTCGCGGCGGGGCTCTATCCTAAGCGACATGGGCTGCGTGCTCCCTTTCCTCGGCCGCGTCCGGCTCGGCGCCGTGCAGCCCGCCCATCATCAGGCCGATCTCGGCGACCGAGATCTCGGCGGTCGGCCGCGCCTCGGACAGGCGGCCGAGATTGATCACCGCGAGCCGGTCGGTGATCTGCAGCAGCTCGTCGAGATCCTGCGAGATCACCACCACCGCGGCGCCGTTCTGGGCCAGGGTCATCAGCGCCTGGTGGATGGCGGTGGCGGCGCCGGCATCGACGCCCCAGGTCGGCTGCGACACGATGAAGATCTCGGGCGTCTGCAGCACCTCGCGCCCGACCACGTATTTCTGCAGGTTGCCGCCGGACAGGCTGCCGGCCAGCGCCTCGGCATCGCGCGCCTTGACCCCGAACTCATGGATCACCCGCTCGGCATAGCGGCGGGCCAGGCCGGCGCGGATCAGCCCGCCGGGCGCCAGCTTCATCCGGTTGCGGGCGCTCAGCAGCGTGTTGCCGGCCAGGCTCATCTCCGGCACCGCGGCGTGGCCGTTGCGCTCCTCCGGCACGGTGCACAGCCCCAGCAGGCGGCGCTGCTCGGCGCTCAGATGCGCCACCGGCTTCGTGCCGATGCGGATGGCCCCGGCCGGGCGCACCCGGCGCTCGCCCGACAGGGCGTGCGACAGCTCGGTCTGGCCGTTGCCGGCGATGCCGGCGATGCCCAGGATCTCGCCGGCGCCGACGGTGAAGCCGATCTGCTTCAGCGCGGTGCCGAACGGGCCGTCGGCGGGCAGGCTCAGACTCTCCACCACCAGCTTCGGCTCGGACGCGCCGCGGGCGCCACGCCGCGCCAGGGTGCGCAGCTCCGCCCCGATCATCATCTGCGCCATGCTGCGCGCGGTCTCGGCCGCCGGGTCGCAGGTGCCCACCACCTTGCCGCCGCGCATGATCGTCGCCGCGTCGCACAGCGCCTTGATCTCGTGCAGCTTGTGGCTGATGTACAGGATCGAGCAGCCTTCCGACGCCAGCCGGCGCAGCGTCTCGAACAGCCGCTCCACCTCCTGCGGCGTCAGGACCGAGGTCGGCTCGTCCATGATCAGCAGCTTCGGGTCCTGCAGCAGGCAGCGCACGATCTCGACCCGCTGGCGCTCGCCGACCGACAAAGTGTGGATCTCGCGATGCGGGTCCAGCGGCAGGCCATAGGCCTCGGACACCTCGCGGATCCGCTTGGCCAGGACCCGCCGGTCGGGCGGGCTCTCCAGGCCGAGGGCGATGTTCTCGGCCACGGTCAGCGCCTCGAACAGCGAGAAGTGCTGGAACACCATGCCGATGCCGAGGCGCCGGGCCTCATGCGGGCTGGCGGGCCGGGCCGGCTGCCCGTTCCACAGGATCTCGCCGGAATCGGGCTGCAGCAGGCCGTAGATCGATTTCACCAGCGTCGACTTGCCGGCGCCGTTCTCGCCCAGCAGCGCATGGATCTCGCCGGGCTGGACGGAAAAGCTTACCCCGTCGTTCGCGACGAGGCTCGCGAACCTCTTGGTGATGCCGCGGAGTTCGATGCGCGCGGGGCCGGCCCCCGGGTTGCGGTCCATGCAGCCTCCTGTTCTGGAGCCGCCCCCGGCGCCGGTTTGTCGGCGGGGGCGGACACGTCCTTAGCCTTGGCGAAGGCGATGAGCAATTCCGCCGCGACCATGGCGGCGATGACGGGCGGGCGCTTGTCCCGCCCGAGACCCGCCCCGATCGGGCAGGTCAGCGATTCCGTGCGCCGCGGGTCGTTGCCGCGGGCCCGGAACCAGCGCTCGAAGCGCTCGCGCTTGGTGGTGGATCCGATCAGCCCGACATAGGCGGCGTCGCCGCGCCGCAGGGCCGCCTCGGTGACCTCGAAATCCATGGCGTGGCTATGGGTCATCACCAGATAGGCGGCGCCGGGCGGAGCCTCGGCGACCACGTCGGTCGGGGTCAGCGTCAGCCGCCGGGTGATGCCCTGCGGGATGTCGGCCGGGAACTCGTCGGCCCGGCCGTCGACCCACTGGATCCGCACCGGCAGCGGCGCCAGGGCCCGGGCCAGCGCCTTGCCCACATGGCCGGCGCCGAAGATAAGGACGCCCGGCCGGCACGCGGCCTCCGCCGCCTCCTCGGCCTCGATCCGGGCCAGGGTGGCACCGTCGGCCAGCTCCAGCTCGATCACCACGAAACCGCCGCAGCACTGGCCGATGGCCGGGCCGAGCGGGATCTCGACCCGCTGCGACCGCTCCTTGGCGATGATCTGCGCCCGGGCGGCGGCGATCGCATCCCACTCCATCCGCCCGCCGCCGATGGTGCCGCGGGCGGCGGTCGCGGTGACCAGCATGTGCACCCCGGCCTCGCGCGGGGTCGAGCCGCGAGCCTCCGCCAGCGTCACCAGCACCGCCGGCTCGCCATCGCCGAGCCACAGCCGCAGGGTCGGGGCGAGGGGGGTCATTCCGTCCCTCCCGCCGCCCTGACCCGCTCCACCGCGTCCAGCACCTTCTCCGGCGTCGCCGGCGGGTCCAGGCGGGGGCAGACCTTGTGGTCGGCGACGCTGGCCACCGCGTCCGAGATCGCGTGCAGCACCGAGACGCCGAGCATCAGCGGCGGCTCGCCCACCGCCTTGGAGCGGTAGATCGTGTCCTCGTGGTTCCGGGTGTCGGCCAGCCGGACGTTGAAGATCTTCGGCCGGTCGCTCGCCACCGGGATCTTGTAGGTCGACGGCGCATGGGTCCGCAGCCGGCCCTTGGCGTCCCACCACAGCTCCTCCATGGTCAGCCAGCCGGCGCCCTGGACGAAGCCGCCCTCGACCTGGCCGCGGTCGATCGCCGGGTTCAGCGACTGGCCGCAATCGTGCAGGATGTCGACGCGGTCCAGCCGGTACTCGCCGGTCAGGGTGTCGACCGTGACCTCGCTGACCGCCGCCCCATAGGCGAAGTAGTAGAACGGCCGGCCGCGGCCGGCGGCGCGGTCCCAATGGATCTTCGGCGTCTTGTAGAAGCCGGCGGCGGACAGCTGCACCCGGCCGAAATAGGCGGCGCGCACCAGCTCCGCGAATGGCACCTCCTGGTCGCCGATCTGCACGACGTTGCGGCGGAACACGACCTGGTCCGGCTTCACCTGCCAGCGCTCGGCGGCGAAGGCGATCAGCCGCTCCTTGATCATCCGCGCCCCGGCCTGGGCCGCCATGCCGTTCAGGTCGGCGCCGGAGGAGGCGGCGGTGGCCGAGGTGTTCGGAACCTTGCCGGTGGTGGTGGCGGTGATGTGGACCCGGCCGATATCGACCTGGAACTCCTCGGCCACGACCTGGGCGACCTTGACGTACAGGCCCTGGCCCATCTCGGTGCCGCCATGGTTCAGGTGGATCGACCCGTCCTTGTAGACATGCACCAGCGCGCCGGCCTGGTTGTAGGCCGAGAAGGTGAAGGAGATGCCGAACTTCACCGGCGTCAGCGCCAGGCCGCGTTTGAGCCAGCGGCTGGTCTTGTTCCAGGCGCGGATCTCGGTGCGCCGGGCCTGGTAGTCGCTGTCGCGCTCCAGCTCCGCCACCAGCTCCGGCGCGATGTTGTCCTCGACCGTCTGGTGGTACGGCGTCACGTTGCGGTCGTCGGTGCCGTAGAAGTTCAGCTTGCGGATCTCCAGCGGATCCTTGCCCACGGCGAAGGCGATCTCCTCGATCAGCTGCTCGCCCGCCACCACGCCCTGCGGCCCGCCGAAGCCGCGGAAGGCGGTGTTCGACTGGGTGTTGGTCTTCAAGGGCAGCGAGGCCAGCTGCACCGCCGGATAGTAATAGGCGTTGTCGGCATGGAACAGGGCGCGGTCGGTGACCGGGCCGGACAGGTCGGCGGACCAGCCGCAGCGCGCGGCCAGCAGCATCTCGACGCCCTCGATCCGGCCTTCGTCGTCGAAGCCGACCGAATAATCGACCTCGAAATCATGGCGCTTGCCGGTGATCACCATGTCGTCGTCGCGGTCCGGCCGCAGCTTTGCGGCGCGGCCGGTGGCCTTGGCCACCAGGGCGGCGGTGGCGGCGAACAGGTTGCCCTGGGTCTCCTTGCCGCCGAAGCCGCCGCCCATGCGCCGGATCTCGACCGTCACCGCGGCGTCGGGCACGTCCAGCACGGCGGCGACGATGTGCTGCACCTCGCTCGGATGCTGGGTCGAGGAATGGACGGTGACGTCGCCATCCTCGCCCGGCAGGGCCAGGGCCACCTGGCTCTCCAGGTAGAAATGCTCCTGCCCGCCGATCCGCATCCGGCCCTCGAGCCGGCGCGGCGCGGCCGCGATCGCCGCCCTGGCGTCGCCGCGCTTCAGCGTCATCGGGCTGTTCACCAGCGTGCCGGCGGCCTTCGCCGCCTCATAGTCCAGGACCGGCGCCAGCTCCTCATAGTCGATCACGGCCAGCCGGGCGGCGCGGCGGGCCTGGTCGCGGGTCTCGGCGGCCACGGCGAAGACCGGCTGGCCGATATATTGCACCAGGTCGGTGGCGAAGAGCGGCTCGTCGCCCAGATGGCTGCAGCCGATGTCGTTCTCGCCGGGGATGTCGCTGGCGGTGAAGATTCGGACCACGCCGGGCGCGGCCCGCACCTTGGCCAGGTCGATCGACCGGATCCGGGCATGCGCCTTCTCGCTCAGCCCCAGGCAGACATGCAGCAGGCCCGCCGGCTCCGCGATGTCGTCGATATAGACGGCCTCGCCGCTGACATGCTTGTGGGCGCTGTCATGCCGGCGCGGGTCGTGCACCGCGCCGTCGATGCGGTCGGCCGCCGGCTGGGCTTTGGCCTGGGAGAGGGTCGTGTCAGGCATGGGCCAGGCTCCGCTCGCCGACCAGGCGGGTTTCCGCGGCTGGGTCGGCGGTTTCGGCATGCAGCTTCAAGAGCAGGTTGGCGGCGACCTTGGCGCGATAGCCGGCGCTGGCGCGCCAGTCGGTCAGCGGCGTGAAGTCCCGGGCCAGCGCCGGCAGGGCGGCGCGCACGACATCCTCGGTCCAGGGCTGGCCGGTCAGCGCCGCCTCGGTCTCCGCCGCCCGTTTCGGCGTGCCGGCCATGCCGCCATAGGCGATGCGGATCTCGGCGACGCGGCCGTCCTCCACCCGCAGCCGGAAGGCGGCGCAGACGGCGGAGATGTCCTGGTCGAAGCGCTTGCTGATCTTGTAGGCGCGGAAGCGGTCGCCGGGCCGCAGCTTCGGCAGGAAGACGCTCTCGACGAACTCGCCCGGCCGGCGGTCCTGCTGGCCATAGGCGATGAAGAAGTCCTCCAGCGGCAGCGACCGGCGCTCCTCGCCCCGGCGCAACACCAGCGTGGCGCCGGCGGCGATCAGGGCGGGCGGCATGTCGCCGATCGGCGAGCCGTTGGCGATGTTGCCGCCGATGGTGCCGACGGCGCGCACCTGCTCCGCCCCGATGCGGCGGATCAGCTCGCCGAGGTCGGGATAGGCGCGGCCCAGCGGCCCGATCGCCTCGGCATAGGTGACGGCGGCGCCGATCTCGAAGCCGTCCGCGGTCCCGGGGATGCCGCGCATCTCGCGGAGACCGCGCAGGTCGCGCACCCGGCCGGTGTAGATGACAGCCGGCAGCACCCGCTGCTGCTTGGTGACCCACAGCCCGACATCGGTGGCGCCGGAGACGATGGTGGCGTCCGGATGCTCCAGCAGCAGCGCGGCGAAGGCCGCCGTGGTCGCCGGGGCGTAGAAGCGTCGGGTGCCATCGCCGACCGCGACCGTCTCCTCATCCTCCAGCGCCTCGAGCCGCTGGGCGATCCCGGCCTCGGCCGCAGCGAAGCGGTCGGCTTCCGGCGCGCCCAGCTCATACATGCGCTGCCCGGCGGCGATGATCGGGGTGTAGCCGGTGCAGCGGCACAGATTGCCGGCCAGGGCATCGTCGATCCGGCCTTCGCCCGGTGCCGGGTCGTTGCGGTACAGCGCGAACAGCGCCATGACGAAGCCGGGGGTGCAGAAGCCGCATTGCGAGCCGTGRCAGTCGACCATCGCCTGCTGCACCGGGTGCAGCGCGCCGTCCGCCGCCTTCAGATGCTCCACCGTCAGCAACTGGCAGCCATCCAGCGTCGCCAGGAAGCGGATGCAGGCATTGACCGGCTCATAGCGCATCCGGTCGCCGTCGCGCCGGCCGACCACCACGGTGCAGGCGCCGCAATCGCCCTCGGCGCAGCCTTCCTTGGTGCCGGTTCTGCGCTCCTGCAGCCGCAGCCAGTCCAGCACGGTCAGGGTCGGATCGACCGTGCGGATCTCGCGCAGCTCGTTGCCGAAAAGAAAGTGGATGTGATCACGCATGGTCGGTTCTCTTCTCACCGTCATTGCGAGCGCAGCGAAGCAATCCAGGGCCGCAAGAGCGGAGGCATGGATTGCTTCGTCGGCTTCGCCTCCTCGCAATGACGGAAGGGCATGAAAATCTCCCGGCTCAGCTGCCGCGATAGGTGGAGTAGGACCAGGGCGAGACCAGCAACGGCACGTGGTAGTGCTGGTCGGCATGGGCGATGCCGAAGCGGATCGGCACCTGGTCCAGGAAGGGCGGGTCGGGCAGCACAACGCCGGCGGTGCTGAAATAGGCGCCGGTGGCGAAGACCAGCTCATAGGTGCCGGGGCGGAAGGCGTCGCCGGCCAGCAGCGGCGCGTCGCAGCGGCCATCGGTGTTGGTCCGGGTCTCGACCACGAGCGTACGGCGGTCGCCGTCGAGGCGATACAGCGCCACGCCGATGCCCATGCCCGGCCGGCCATGCGCCGTGTCGAGCACATGGGTGGTCAGTCGTCCCTGGTGGGATGCCGTCTGTTCGGCCATCCTGCCTCTCCGTGTCTGCCGGCGCCTTGGCGGTCCCTGGCGGTCCGTCCTGCCGCCGGGCATTATCGCCCTGTCCGGCCTGACGTGCTTGTCGTTTTGTTGCGATTGTCATGTTTCACCCCGCCTGACCGTTGCTCAACGGCGGTTCGGCGGAAAGACTTTCAACGCAAAAGCGAAAGTGGACGCGGCCTGGGCCGCTATCCTGTGCTTGGGATCACGCGTGCGAGGGGAGGATCGGTGTCCGTCTATCCGAGAAATCTGGTCGGCTACGGTCCGAACCCGCCCCAGGCCGATTGGCCGGGCGGCGCCCGGCTGGCGCTGCAATTCGTCCTCAATTACGAGGAGGGCGGCGAAAACTCGATCCTGCACGGTGACGCAGCCTCCGAGAGCTTCCTGTCCGAGATCGTCGGCGCCCAGCCGCTGCCGGGCGTGCGCCACATCTCGATGGAATCCCTCTACGATTACGGCGCCAGGGTCGGCGTCTGGCGGATCCTGAAGCTGTTCGAGCGCAAGGGCATTCCGCTGACCATCTACGCCGTCGCCATGGCGGCGGAGCGGCACCCGCAGGTGATCCGCGCCATGGTCGAGGCCGGGCATGAGATCGCCAGCCACGGCTATCGCTGGATCAACTACCAGTATGTCGACGAGGCGGTGGAGCGCGAGCATCTGCGCAAGGCAGTCGAGATCCTGGAGCAGGTATCGGGCCAGCGTCCGCTCGGCTGGTACACCGGCCGCACCAGCCCGAACACCCGGCGCCTGGTGGCGGAGCATGGCGGCTTCCTCTACGACGCCGATGCCTATGACGACGACCTGCCGTATTGGGAGCGGGTGGGGGACACGCCGCAGCTGATCGTGCCCTACACGCTGGACGCCAACGACATGCGCTTCGCCGCGGTCCAGGGCTTCAACTCCGGCGACCAGTTCTACGCCTATCTCAAGGACAGCTTCGACGCGCTGTACCAGGAGGGGGCGGAGACGCCGCGGATGATGTCGGTCGGGCTGCATTGCCGCATCGTCGGCCGCCCCGGCCGGATCATGGCGCTGGAGCGGTTCCTGGATTATGCGAAGCAGCATGACGGCGTCTGGTTCTGCCGCCGCATCGAGATCGCCCGCCACTGGCGGGAGAAGCATCCCTATGGCGAGGCCGGGGCATGACCCTCCCGCACCCCAGCACCATGGACCGCGACCTGTTCACCGTGCGCTTCGGCGGGGTGTTCGAGCATTCGCCCTGGATCGCCGCGGCGGCCTGGGAGGCCGGGCTGGGCCATGAGCAGGACACGGCCGAAGGGCTGCACGCCGCCCTCCGCGCCGTGTTCCGCGCCGCCGACCATGACCGGCAGCTCGGCGTGCTGTGCGCCCATCCCGACCTGGCCGGGCGGCTGGCGGTGGCGGGAGAACTGACCGCCAGCTCCAGCGCCGAGCAGGCCAGCGCCGGGCTCGACCGCTGCTCGCCGGCGGAGTTCGCCCGGTTCCAGGAGCTCAACGCCGCCTATGTCGAGCGCTTCGGCTTCCCCTTCATCATGGCGGTGAAGGGCCGCAGCCGGGCCGAGATCCTGGCCGCCTTCGAGCGCCGGGCCGGCAACCCGCGCGACACCGAATTCGCCACGGCCCTGGCCGAGGTGGAAACCATCGCCCTCCTGCGACTGAAGGACCTGCTGCCGTGAGCCTCGGCACCGCTCCGACCCAGAACACCCTCGCCCATGGCCCGGCGCTGATGCAGCGGCTGGACGCCCTGGCCCGCTTCAGCGAGGATCCGGACCGGCTGACCCGCACCTTCCTGTCGCCGGCGCACCGCCAGGCGGCCGACCAGGTGCTGGCCTGGATGCGCGAGGCCGGCATGGCGGCGCGGACCGACGCCGCCGGCAATGTCGTCGGTCGCTATGAGGGCGACCGGCCGGGCCTGCCGGCGCTGCTGCTGGGCTCCCACATCGACACGGTGCGCGACGCCGGGAAATACGACGGCAATCTCGGCGTGCTGGCCGCTATCGCCGTGGTCGACGAGCTGCACCGGCGCGGCGAGCGGCTGCCTTTCGCCGTCGAGGTGCTGGCCTTCGGCGACGAGGAGGGCGTGCGCTTCCCGGTCACCCTGACCGGCAGCCAGACCGTCGCCGGCACCGTCGACCCGGCCGTGGCCGATGCGGTCGACGACAACGGACTGCGCCTGGGCGACCTGCTGTGCGACTTCGGCGGCGACCCGGACGGGCTGCAGGCCGAGGCCCGGCGGCGCGACCGCGTGCTCGGCTATGTCGAGCTGCATATCGAGCAAGGTCCGGTGCTGGAGGCGGAGGACCTGCCGCTCGGAATCGTCACCGCGATCAACGGCGCCGCCCGCTACAATGCCACGGTCCGCGGCATGGCCGGCCATGCCGGCACCGTGCCGATGGACCTCCGCCATGACGCGCTGGCCGCCGCCGCCTCGATGATCCTCGCGGTCGAACGCTGCGCCCAGGCGGGGCGCGACGTGGTGGCGACGGTGGGGCAGCTCGATGTCCAGCCCGGCGCGGTCAACGTCATCCCCGGCGCGGTGCGCTTCACCATCGACATCCGCGCGCCGGACGATGCCGACCGCCTGGCCGCGATGGCCGAGATGATTGCGGCGCTGGAGGGCATCGCCCGCGGCCGCGGCGTCGAGCTGACGCTCGACCGCTACCATGACGCCGGCGCCGTGCGCTGCGACGAGGCGCTGATGGCGCGGCTGGAGACGGCGATCCGCCGCCACGGCCTGCCGGCGCGGCGCCTGCCCAGCGGTGCCGGCCATGACGCCATGGCGATGGCGTCGCTGACCCCGGTGGCGATGCTGTTCCTGCGCTGCCGCGGCGGGATCAGCCACAACCCGGCCGAATCCATCACTGTCGAGGATGCGGACCTCTCCGTCCGCGTCCTGCTCGACCTGCTTCGCCAGTACGACCCCGCCTGACACGAAAGACCTTGGGATGACCGACAGCATCGACACCGCCATCCACAGCTACCTCCTCGGCGCGCGCGAGCAGCAGGCCCGGTTCCTGGCGGAGCTGGTCAAGGTCCCGTCCGACAACCCGCCCGGCGATTGCGACGCGCATGCGAAGCGGACCAGCGAGCTGCTGCGCGAGCTCGGCTTCGAGGTCGAGGTCCATCCGGTGCCGGCCGAACTGGCGCGGGCGCATGGCATGATCAGCGCCAGCAACCTGATCGTCCGCCGCCGCTTCGGCGACGGGCCGGTGATCGCCCTGAACGCCCATGGCGACGTGGTGGCGCCGGGCGAGGGCTGGACCCACGACCCCTATGGCGCCGAGGTGGTCGACGGCTGGATGTATGGCCGCGGCGCCGCCGTCTCGAAATCCGACATCGCCAGCTACGCCTTCGCCCTGAAGGCGCTGGAGGAAGCCGGCCGGCTGACCCGCGGCACGGTCGAGCTGCACTTCACCTATGACGAGGAATCGGGCGGCGAGATTGGGCCGAAGCTGATCCTGGAGCAGGGGCTGTCCAAGCCCGACTTCGCCATCGCCGCCGCCTTCAGCTATGCGGTGGTGACGGCGCACAATGGCTGCCTGCATCTCGAGGTCGAGGTGCGCGGCCGGTCGGCCCATGCCGCGCTGCCATCCACCGGCATTGACGCGCTGGAGGCGGCGACGCCGATCCTGGTGCGGCTGTACGAGCACCGGCGCCTCTACCGGACCACGATGTCGAAGGTCACCGGCATCGGCTCGCCGCAGCTGACCATCGGGCTGATCGAGGGCGGCATCAACACCAATGTCGTGCCCGACCGGGTGGCGTTCCGGCTCGACCGCCGGCTGATCCCGGAGGAGAACGGCGCTGCGGTGGAGGCGGAGCTGCGCGGCGTGATCGAGGACGCGGCCAAGGCTTTCCCGAAGGCGACGGTCACGATCCGCCGCATCCTCTTGGCCGAGCCGCTGTCGCCGCTGCCGGGCACCGACCGTCTGGCCCAGGCGATCCGCCGCCGTGCCGGGCCGGTGCTGGGCGAGGAGATCCCGGTGAAGGGCGTGCCGCTCTATACCGACGCCCGGCACTATGCCGCCGCCGGAGTGCCGATCGCCCTCTACGGCGCCGGCCCCCGCACCATCGAAGACGCCAACGCCCACCGCGCCGATGAGCGGCTGAAGCTCGACGACCTGTACAAGGCGACCGAGGTGATCGCGCTGGCGGTCCGGGACCTGCTGGCGGAGTAGGGGGCGGACGCCGCCCCCCTCAAACTGTCATGCCCGGATTCCTCGCACGGGTGTCCGGTTGAAGAGAAACGGCAACCGAAGTGTGTTTATCTTGGGTCTCTATTCTATTTTATTGTCATCCTCGGGCTTGACCCGAGGATCCAGGGGCGGCCAGAGCGGTTCTTGGCGGCCCCTGGATTGCCGGGTCAGGCCCGGCAATGACAATAAAAGTTGAAGTCGGTCGCTCTATCCGCAACCTCAAACACTCAACTAGACACCCGTAGGCGCCGCGCGAGAGCCCGCCCCGACAATCGCTTGCGGACGCGATGCCGGTCGTCGGTCAGGCTGAAAGATGGCGTTCCCAATCCTGGCGGTGATGTAGAACGCGAATGATCAGCACGCCGCCAGACTCGTCGATGAGATAGACGATGATATGGGCGTCCTTGGGATAGACACGGACCGGCGGTCGGATTTCCGTGCGTTCGCGCATGAGAAGGGGCTGGGCGGCGATGCGCTCGAAGGCAGCTTCCAGTCCGGCATGATAACGTTCTGCCTGAACAGTGCCGAATGTCTGGACCCCGTAGACATAGATGTCGACGATGTCGGAAGCGGCCTCCTCCGTGATCCTATAGGCCATCGCCTCCAGCTGCCCCCGCGCGGCGGCGGGCCTCGGTCAACAGGTCCCTCATGGTATCTGCGCTGATGCCGCTTCTGAGGCCTTCGTCGATGAGGCGCTGGAATTCTGCAATTCTCTGTTGCCGCTCGACCGGGTCGTCGGATCGAACGATCCCGTCGAGATCAACTTTTGCGGCACGAATCGCGTCCATGTCCGGCCGTCCGTCCGCCAGGAAGTCGATCTCACGGCAATATGTCAACTGGGACGGTTGCGGTGTTCGGCTGGCAAACCCTCTATTGGCCAATGCCCGTCGATACCGTTCGGCATCATCCAATCCTTCGCCGAAAAACTGCACTCCGAAGAGATCTTTTTGGCGAGCGGATGTCGCCCAATAGCGAATCCCCGGGCGGAACTCCAAGGATCGGAGATACCGGCCACTGGCGGCTTTGGTGGCAGCCTTTTCCCCGATGTCCGAAAGAATTTTGTGAGTGCGTTCGTTGAAACTGCCCATGAGAGATATCCTCCGGAAAGGGCGATACCGGCCTGGATCAGCACACCACGAGCATCATCCGTGGCGTGTGGAAATGCATAATAATATGCATTTCACATATCTTGTCAAAAGCGGGCTCACCTTGAGGGCGGCCTGGCCGGCCTTGTCGGGCTATCAGAATGTGTTGGGTTCACCGCAGGCGAACCCAACACGGTGCCGCGTCGACATGCTGGATTCTCTTCGCGAACCCAACGTCTGAGGCCAGTGGGCCAGGCGAACGCCCGGCCCTTGTGCCTTTACATCGCGCCCTGGAGATGCGGCCAGACCTCGTTCGCGCCGCGCCAGATCATGTCGATGGCGACGTAGAGGATGATCGCCAGGCCGACATAGGCGATCCAGCGGTGGCGGTTCAGCAGCTTGGCGATGAACGAGGCGGCGAAGCCCATCAGCGCGATCGACAGCGCCAGGCCGAACACCAGGATGGCCGGGTGCTCGCGCGCCGCGCCGGCCACCGCCAGCACGTTGTCCAGCGACATCGACACGTCGGCGATCACGATCTGCCAGGCGGCCTGGGCGAAGGTCTTGCGCGGCGCGCCCCCCGGACTCCCATTTCCGTCCGCATCATGGCCGGCCAGCGCCTCCTCGGCGTCGTGGTCTTGCTTGGCGGTGTGGCGCAGCTCGCGCCACATCTTCCAGCACACCCACAGCAGCAGCACGCCGCCGGCCAGCAGCAGGCCGACGATGGCCAGCAGCTGCGTCGTCGCCAGGGCGAACACGATGCGCAGCACCGTGGCGGCGGCGATGCCGATCAGGATCGCCTTGCCGCGTTGTTCCTTGGGCAGCCCGGCCGCGGCCAGGCCGATGACGATGGCGTTGTCGCCCGCCAGCACCAGATCGATCATGATGACCTGGAGCAGGGCGGTCAGCGCCTCGCCCGTCAGCAGATGTTCCATGCGAGAACCGTCCTCTTCGTCGCGAGGAGCGGCCGGCATGCCATCCCGGGGGAGCGTGTCAGGGGGTCGGCAGGCGGGCCACTCGATGAGTCTCCAGTCCGACATCGCAGCTCCCGGAGGAACTGCCAGAGGGGCCCGGCCTGGTCGCGCCCATATAGCGACGAGGCCTCGCCGGCTCAAGCTCCCGGTCGTAGACTGCGGCGTGGACGCCTCAGGTCGTCCCAGGAGTGTGGCGGAATGGATACACATGAGCCGGTGATCCGGTCCGGCGCGATCGTGCCGGAGAAGGCCGGGCAATGGGCGGGCTTCGCCGCCGGGCTGTTCGCCGCCACCGGCCATGCGGTCGAGGCCGCGCCGTCGCCCGACCTGCGGCTCAGCCTGCATGTCGGGCCGCCGGTGATGGCCCATTGCCGGGCCGAGGGGCTGGTGCAGGACCGGCTGCAGCGCGAGGGCGACATCGACCTGCTGCCCGCCGGCGCGGCCGGGGCGTGGGAGGATGAAGGCCCGGCCCGCTTCCTGCTGCTGCGCCTGGCCCCGGCGCTGATGCGCAGCGCGGCGGAGGGGCTGGGGCTGGCCTCCGGCCGGCTGGAGATCGCGCCGCGGCTGCAGCTGCGCGATCCGCGGATCGAGCATCTCGGCTGGGCCCTGAAGGCCGAGCTGGAGGCCGGATCGGAATCCGACCCGCTCTACGCCGACAGCATCGGCCTGGCCCTGGCGGCGCATCTGCTCCGTCGTTACGCGGCGCCGATCCCGGCTGCCGCTTCGGGCCAGGCGTTGTCGCGGCGGCAGCTCGCCCGGGTTCTGGAGCTGATCGAGGCGCGGCTGGACCAGCGTCTGGCCCTGGCCGAGCTGGCGGCGGCCGCCGGGCTCAGCCCGTCGCATTTCAAGCCGCTGTTCAAGGCCTCGACCGGGCTGGCGCCGCACCAGTTCGTGATCCGCCGCCGGGTCGAGCGGGCGCGGGCGCTGCTGCTGGACGGAAGCCTGCCGATGGCGCAAGTCGCGCTCGACGCCGGCTTCGCCCATCAGAGCCACATGGCCCGGGCGATGCGCCGGATTCTCGGCATGACCCCCAGCGCCCTGCGGCGCGAGCGGGGCTGATCGCCGCCGTCCGAACCTGCTCCCGCCCGTCCGTTCCGGCGCGACCGGCCGGGCGCCGGCGCGGCAAGGTCCCGCCCGGCCCATCCGGGGCAATGCGGGAGAGAGAGCATGTTCACCATCATCGGCGCCACGGGCCGGATCGGCGGGGCCGCGGCGCGGGAGCTGCGGCGGCGGGGCAGGGCGGTGCGGGCGATCGTCCGCGATCCCGGCAAGGCCGGCGCCCTGGCCGATTCCGGCTGCGACATCGCCGTGGCCGACATCGCCGACACCGAGGCGCTGGCCACGGCGCTGAAGGGTGCCGAGGGCGTGCTGGCGGTCGTGCCGCTGAACCCGTCGCGCGGTGACGTCGCCGCCGAGACCCGCAGCCTGATCGACAGCCTGGGTCAGGCGCTGGAGGCGGCACGGCCGCCGCGCATCATCGCCATCTCCGACTATGGCGCCCAGCACGCGGCCGGCACCGGCATCACCGTGCTGTTCCATGACCTGGAGCAGCGGCTCGGCAGCCTGCCGGGCATCGCCTTTCTGCGCTCGGCCGAGCACATGCAGAACTGGGCGCGGTCGCTGCGCCCGGCCATGGCAACCGGCGTGCTGGCCAGCCTGCACCATCCGCTCGACAAGCGCTTCCCGACCGTCTCGGCCCCCGATGTCGGGCTGATCGCGGCCGACCTGCTGGCCGCGGCCGAGGCGCCGCCGCGCATCCTCCACGCCGAAGGGCCGCAGCGCTATACGCCGATGGATGTCGCCGCTGCTCTGGCCACGCCCCTCGGCCGGCCGGTCCAGGCCGTCGCCTTGCCGCGCGACCAATGGGACCAGGCGCTCGCGGCGGGCGGGCTCAGCGAGGGCTATGTCCGGCTGATCACCGATCTCTACGACGCCCACAATGCCGGCCGGATCGAGGTCGAGGGCGGCGAGATCCGGCGCGGCACCACGCCGCTGGCCGAGGTGCTGGCGGCGCTGGTGCGGCAGGCGGCCGGCTAGATCTCTCGGGTCATGTCACCGCGTCTGATAGGGGCTGAAGAGGGTGTTGGCGTTTGTTTTGCCTCTCCCGCCTGGCGGGAGAGGTCGGGCGTCCGCAGGACGACCGGGTGAGGGCTGGTCCGGGCCTCGACAAAGGACCCTCACCCGGAGCCGCTTCGCGTCTCCGACCTCTCCCGTAAACGGGAGAGGCAACACTTTACCGCCTTGATACGATCGGGATGGCCGGATCTGGCCTGAACCCATCCCGCTCTAGCCCGGGAACTCCTCATATTGCGGCAGGTCGTCGGCGATGGTGTACCAGGGCGCCTTGGAGCCGACGAAGATGTGCTCGGTCGGCCGGATGGTCGGGTCGTCGACCAGCGTGCCCATGGCGACATGGACATAGGCGCCGTCGCGGACGACCGAGAACAGCAGCGAGCCGCAGGCCCGGCAATGCGTGTTGTTGTGGTCCGGCTCGCCATAGATCATCAGCCCGTCCCGGCCTTGTGTCACCGCCAGCTTGCCGCGCTCGATGCCGGCGATGGGCTTGAACGCCGACCCGGTCGTCCGCCGGCAGTTCGAGCAGTGGCAGTTCAGGGCGTAGAGGAACTCGTCCGCCACTTCGTAATGGACGGCGCCGCAATAGCATTTGCCGGTCAGCATGCGCACGCTCTCGGTCATGGGCTTTCCTCTCCAAGGGTCTCGGTTCGGGCCAGCGTATCGTTCCGCGCTGCGCCTTGACAGCCTGGTGCCGGCGGCGCTCTGTTCCGGCAGATTTCCAAGGGAGAAGCCCATGCCCGACCATCGTCGAGACGGCACCGGTGAGGCGGTGGCGCGCATCGTGCCGGCCGCCAACACCCACCGCAATCCCGGCATGGCGCTGGAGCTGGACTGGGTCGAGGCGGCGCGGGTCAATCTCAGCGCCGCCGAGCGCCGGGCCGCCACCATGACCACCCGGCGCACGGTGAAGAAGGAATACCAGGCCGCCTGGCTGGTGAAGGCGCTCACCTGCATGGACCTGACCACCCTGGCCGGCGACGACACGCCGGGCCGGGTGCAGCGCCTCTGCGCCAAGGCCCGCCACCCGCTGCGCGACGACCTGGTCGAGGCGCTGGGCCTCTCCGACCGGCCGCCGACCGTCGGCGCCGTCTGCGTCTACCCGACCATGGTCGGCGCCGCGGTCAAGGCGCTGGCCGGCAGCGGCATCCCGGTCGCCTCGGTCGCCACCGGCTTTCCGGCCGGCCTCACCCCGTTGCCGCAGCGCCTGGCCGAGATCCGCTATGCGGTGGAGGAGGGGGCGGCCGAGATCGACATCGTCATCCACCGCGCCCAGGTGCTGAACCGCGAATGGTCCGCCCTCTATGACGAGGTGCGGGCGATGCGCGAGGCCTGCGGCGACGCGCATCTGAAGACCATCCTGGCCACCGGCGACCTGCGGACCCTGCGCAATGTCGAGGCTGCGAGCCTGGTCTGCATGATGGCCGGCGCCGACTTCATCAAGACCTCGACCGGCAAGGAGGATGTCAACGCCACCCTGCCGGTCAGCCTTGTGATGGTGCGCGCCATCCGCGACTACCTGGACCGCACCGGCGAGCGCGTCGGCTTCAAGCCGGCCGGCGGCCTGCGCACCGCCAAGGACGCGATCGCCTGGCTGATCCTGATGAAGGAGGAGCTGGGCCGGCCCTGGCTGGAGCCGGAGCTGTTCCGGATCGGCGCCTCCTCGCTGCTGGCCGATGTCGAGCGCCAGATCGAGCATTTCGTCACCGGCCGGTATTCGGCCGGCTTCCGCCACGCTTCCGCCTGAGACCGTCCGAACATCCCTTCCCTTGTCATTCCCGCGAAAGCGGGAATCTCTTTCCGCCCAGGGCGCTACGAGATCCCCGCTTTCGCGGGGATGACGATGAGAGGGGGAGAACTCGATCTCGAACGATCTCCGAGGAGACAGAACATGCCCCGGATTGCTGAGATTCTCGACACCATGGAGTACGGCCCGGCGCCCGAAGACAGCGGCATCGCCCGCGACTGGCTGGCGCGGCATGAGGCGGGCTTCGGCCATTTCATCGACGGCAAGTTCGTCGCCCCGGCCGAGGGCGGGCGCTTCGAGGTGCTGAATCCGGCCACGGGCAAGCCGCTGGCGCAGGTGGCCCAGGGCACGGGCAAGGACGTGGACGCCGCGGTCAAGGCCGCGCGGCGCGCCCAGAAGGGCTGGGCGGCGCTGCCGGGCCATGAGCGCGCCCGCCACCTCTATGCCCTGGCCCGCCATGTCCAGCGCCGCGAGCGGCTCTTGTCCGTGATCGAGACCATGGACAACGGCAAGCCGATCCGCGAGAGCCGCGACATCGACATCCCGCTGGTCGCCCGCCACTTCTACCACCATGCCGGCTGGGCCTCGCTGGTCGAGACCGAGTTCCCCGGCTACCGCCCGGTCGGGGTCTGCGGCCAGATCATCCCGTGGAACTTCCCGCTGCTGATGCTGGCCTGGAAGGTGGCGCCGGCGCTGGCGGCCGGGAACACGGTGGTGCTGAAGCCGGCCGAGTTCACGCCGCTGACCGCCCTGCTCTTCGCCGAGATCGCGCAGGAGGCCGGGCTGCCGCCGGGCGTGCTCAACATCGTCACCGGCGACGGCATCACCGGGGCGCTGATCGTCGAGCATGCCGATGTCGACAAGATTGCCTTCACCGGCTCGACCGAGGTCGGGCGCCGGATCCGTGAGGCGACCGCCGGCACCGGCAAGAAGCTGTCGCTGGAGCTGGGCGGCAAGTCGCCCTTCATCGTCTTCGACGACGCCGATCTCAACGCCGCGGTCGAGGGCGTGGTGGATTCGATCTGGTTCAACCAGGGCCAGGTCTGCTGCGCCGGGTCGCGCCTGCTGGTGCAGGAGAGCGTGGCCGACCGGATGTACGACAAGCTGAAGCGCCGGATGGCGACGCTGCGGGTCGGCGACCCGCTCGACAAATCGACAGATATGGGTCCGATCGTCGCCCAGGTGCAGCTCGACCGGATCAAGCACTATGTCGAGCTGGGCAAGAGGGAAGGCGCCGCCTGCTGGCAGGAATCGGCGACGCTGCCCAAGGGCGGCCTGTACTTCCCGCCGACCCTGTTCACCGGGGCCGAGCCGGCCTCGACCATCGCCCAGGACGAGATCTTCGGCCCGGTGCTGACGGCCTCGACCTTCCGCACCGTCGACGAGGCCGTGAGCCTGGCCAACAATTCGCGCTACGGCCTGGCGTCCTCGGTGTGGTCGGAGACGGTGAACCAGGCGCTGCACGTCGCGGCTCGGCTCAAGGCCGGGGTGGTCTGGATCAACTGCGCCAACATGTTCGACGCCGCGGTCGGCTTCGGCGGCTATCGCGAGAGCGGCTTTGGCCGCGAGGGCGGGCGCGAGGGCCTGTACGAATACCTGGTGCCGGGCTGGGAGAAGGACGGGCCGGCGCTGAAGCCGGTCGCCGCAACCCCGCTGGCGGCGGTGCCGCTGGGCGGCGACCACGACCTGCCCTCGATCGACCGCACCGCCAAGCTCTATGTCGGCGGCAAGCAGGCGCGGCCGGATGGTGGCTACAGCTATAGCGTGCTCGACCCAAAGGGCCGGGCGCTGGGCCAGGTCGGCCTCGGCAACCGCAAGGACATCCGCAACGCGGTCGAGGCGGCGCACAAGGCCACCGGCTGGGGCGGCCTGGCCGGGCACAACCGGGCCCAGGTGCTGTACTTCCTGGCCGAGAATCTGGCGGCCCGGTCGGAGGAGTTCGCCCGGCGGATCTCCTCCATGACCGGCGCCAGCGCCAAGGTCGCGGCGGCCGAGGTCGAGGCCGCGGTGCGGCGGATCTTCTTCTACGCCGGCTTCGCCGACAAATATGACGGCCAGGTGCACGACGCCCGTGCTCGCCAGGTGACGCTGGCGATGAACGAGCCCTGGGGCGTGATGGGCCTGCTGTGCCCGGACGAGGCGCCGCTGCTCGGCTTCGTCTCGCTGGTGGTGCCGGCCATCGCCATGGGCAACCGCGTCGTCGTGGTGCCGTCGCCGCGCCATCCGCTGGCGGCGACCGACCTGTACCAGGTGCTCGACACCTCCGACGTGCCGGACGGCGTTGTCAACATCGTCACCGGCGAGCGCGACGTGCTGGCCCGGACCCTGGCCGAGCACGACGACGTGGCGGCCCTCTGGTATGTCGGCCCGGCCGAAGGCGGTGCTTTGGTCGAGAAGGCCAGCGCCGGCAACCTCAAGGCGACCTGGACCAACCAGGGCCGCCGCCGCGACTGGCTGTCGGATGTGGAAGGCCAAGGCCGCGACTATCTGCGGCGGGCCACCCAGGTGAAGAACATCTGGCTGCCTTACGGGGAGTGAGGCGGGCCGTTTTCTCCTATTGTCATCCTCGGGCTTGACCCGAGGATCCAGGGGCCACCCAGAGCGGCATCGACAGTCTCTGGATGCCCGGGTCAAGCCCGGGCATGACAGGGAAGAAAATGCGAAGGGCAATGTCCGACACCTGGGCCATGCCGTCGGGCTTCCCCGGCCTGCCGCCGGGCCAGGTGCAGGTCTGGCGCTTGAGCACCGACCGCGACCCGCAGGCCGGCCTGGCCGTGCTGTCGGCGGAGGAGCGGCAGCGCGCCGGCCGGTTCCGCACCGACCTGCTGCGCGCCCGCTACGTCGCCGCCCATGCGGCGCTGCGGCTGCTGCTCGGCCGCACGCTCGACATCCCCGCGGACCGGCTGCGCTTCCGCCAGAATCCCTGGGGCAAGCCCGAGCTGGCGGAGGGCGACCTGCGCTTCAACCTCTCGCACAGCGGCCCCTGGGCCGTGATGGCGCTGGCCCGGGGGATCGAGGTCGGGGTCGATGTCGAGATGGCACGGCACCCGCCGCCGCTGGAGGTCGCGGACATCGCCTATTCGGCGGCGGAGCGGGCGGCGCTCGCCGGCCTGTCCGGCCCGGCGCTGACCGCGGCCTTCTACGCGGTCTGGACCCGCAAGGAGGCGCTGTCCAAGGGCATCGGCCGCGGCTTCTCCTTCGACTTCACCGGCTTCACCGTCAGCGCCGACCCGGCCGAGCGGACCAGCCGGCCTGTGCTGCCGCCGGGCCTCGCCGGCGCCGACTGGCACCTGCACGACCTGCCGCCGATCGAGGACGCGGCCGCCGCCGTCGCGGTCCCCGCCGCCGGAGCCGGCGTCACCGCCTGGCGCTTCGAGCCGGGGCTTTGGGGGCTGTAGGATAGGACACGGACAGGGGAGGGGACTCATGCTGGACCACGTCACCATCCGGGTCGGCGATCTCGAGCGGTCGAAGGCCTTCTACGACACGCTGCTGGCGCCGCTCGGCATCACCCGCCTCTATGCCGATGGCGAGACCTTCGCCGGCTACGGCGCCGGCCGCCGGGCCTTCTTCTGGATCGGCCTGCATGACGGCGCCGTCACCGGCACCCATGTCGCCTTCGCCGCGCCGGACCGGGCGACGGTCGACCGCTTCCACGCAGCGGGGCTGGCCGCCGGCGGCCGCGACAACGGCGCGCCCGGGCTGCGGCCGCACTACCACCCCGACTATTACGGCGCCTTCCTGCTCGACCCCGACGGCCACAATGTCGAGGCGGTCTGCCGCGAGGCGCCGTGAGCCTGGATGAATTGAACTCCGGTCACGTCAGGATCCGAGTTCTTGCCTCTCCCGCTTGCGGGAGAGGTCGGAGACGCGAAGCGGCTCCGGGTGAGGGCTCTTTGTCGAGGCCCGGGCCAACCCTCACCCGGTCTCGCTGCGCGAGCCCGACCTCTCCCGCCAAGCGGGAGAGGTAACACCTCACGGCCTCAGCACGATCGGATGTCCCGATCGGGCCAAAGCTGTCCTAGGTCGCCAGGAACCCGCCATCCACCGGGACAATCGCACCGTTCATCATCGCCGAGCCGTCGCCGAGCAGGTACAGGATGACCTCGGCGACCTCCTCCGGCTGGGCGAAGCGGCCGAGCGGGATGCGGCCCAGCATCGGGCCGGACTTGGCCGGGTCGCTCCAGGCCTTCACCGCCATCGGCGTCAGCGTCACCACCGGGTTGACGCTGTTGGTGCGGATGCCGTGCGGCCCCAGCTCCACCGCCATCACCCGGGTGATCTCGTCGAGCGCGCCCTTCGACGCGCAATAGGCGGTGTGGTCCGGCAGGYCGATCATCGACGACACGCTCGACACGTTGACGATGGCGCCCTTCCGGCCGCGGCGGATCAGGTCGCGCGCCACCACCTGGGCCACGATCATCGGCGCCCGGGCGTTCACCGCCATGATCTGGTCGAAGCTCTCGACCGAGGTGTCGAGGAAGGATTCCAGCGTGGTGGTGCCGGCGCAGTTCACCAGGGCGTCGACCGGCAGCGCCTCGGCCGCCGCCCGCCGGGTGGCCTCGGCATCGCCCAGGTCGACGGCGATGGTCACGCAGCCGATCTCCTGCGCCAGGGTCGCCAGGTCCTCGGGGCTGCGGGTGGCGGCGATCACCTCGGCGCCGCGCCGCTGCAGCAGCACCGCCGTGGCCCAGCCGATGCCCTTGCCGGCGCCGGTCACCAGCACCCGCCGCCCGGCGAAATCCTGCCCGCCCATGCCATCCTCCCTGTGTCGACTCGTGATGCCACCCTATATCAGGGTCGGAACGCCGGCGCCTCCCCGGACCGGCTCAGGAGATCGAGCATGCCCGAACCCTATCCCGTGACCCGCAGCGATGCCGAGTGGCGCCAGATCCTGACGCCCGAACAGTACCAGGTGATGCGGCAGCACGGCACCGAACGCCCCGGCAGCTGCAGCCTGCTGACCGAGCACCGGCCGGGCGCCTTCTGCTGCGCCGGCTGCGGCAGCAGGCTGTTCGAATCGACGCTGAAGTTCGAGAGCGGCACCGGCTGGCCCAGCTTCAACGACCCGGTGCCGGACGCGGTCGAGACCTCGGTCGACCGCAGCTGGGGCATGACCCGCGTCGAGGCGCATTGCGCCACCTGCGGCAGCCATCTCGGCCATGTCTTCGAGGACGGCCCGCCGCCCACCGGGCTGCGCTATTGCATCAATGGCGTGGCGCTGGACTTCCAGCCGGAGTGAGCCGAGGCCGGGCTGCGTTCGAAAGCGGTCTCGCCGGTTTCAAAATCGTATGGTCCTGACAGGAACGAGGTACCCGTCTCCTCCCGTTATAGGTGTATTCCAAACGCGAGGAGACGGGTCATGGAACATCGTGAGGAGACGACCACGCTGATTTCCGGCGCCAAGGTTGCCGGGACCGAGGTCTACAACACGGCGGGCGATCATCTCGGCGAGATCCACGACGTGATGCTCGACAAGCTGTCCGGGCGTGTCGCCTATGCGGTGATGTCGTTCGGCGGCTTCCTCGGCATCGGCGAGAAATATCACCCGCTGCCCTGGTCGACGCTGACCTACGACACCAGCCAGGGCGGCTATGTCGTGAACGTGTCGCGCGAGCAGCTGGAAGGAGCGCCGGTCTACGCCGACGACGAACAGCCGCGCTGGAATCGCGAATACGAGCAGGACATCCACGACTATTACGGCATCAGCCCGTATTGGGCAGGCCCGCTGCCGCGCTGACGGGCGCTGGAGGCCGCCATGCCCGAGCGCATCGTCGACGTGTTCGACGAGACCGGTGCCCTGGTGACGAACTACACCGTCATCCTGGCCGGTGCAGACGAAGCGCCGGATGAGGCGTATGAAGCCGAAGCCCTCCGCATGGCGGCCTTCGACGCGGCCGTTTCCGCCGATCGGCTCGCCGGCCTGACGGCGAAGGTCCGGCGGTAGCGCCGATTGCCGCCAGGACATCGGGGACGGCGGGCACGATGCCGAGGACCGCCGGGCTTGACCCACGGGTGTCCGGTTAAGCAAAAATCGCAACCACAGCGTGTTTATCTGGGCCGAAATTCTATTATTGTCATCCTCGGGCTTGACCCGAGGATCCAGGGGCTTTCAAAGCAGTTCTCGATGGCCCCTGGATTGCCGGGTCAAGCCCGGCAATGACAATAAAAGTTTAGGTCAGCGCCCAGTTCTGCAACCCGAAAAGCTTAACCGGATAGCCGTGGGTCAAGCCCGGGCATGACAGTATTATTGATTCAGTTGTCCTTCGAGGTGACCCGGAACACGATCGGGCCTGCGGAGGTATCCTCCGCAGGCCCGATTCGTTTACGCCGACCCGAGGATCAGCAGCGGCCGACGGCGTGGCAGTTCGTCAGGCCGCCGACGGCGGCGCCGCCGACACCACCGATGATCGCACCGGTCCCGATATTGCCACCGGTGATGGCGGCCGTACCGGCGCCGAGTCCGGCGCCGAGCGCGCCGCCCGAAAGGGCCCGCGTGCCAGGGTCGCGGCCGCACGCTGCGAGCGACAGCGCCGCAGCGAGAATGATCATGGCTGGCTTCAGCATTGCGATCTCCGTACCTGTTCCCACCAGCCTTTGAAACGGTGCATATTGCGATATCGTTCCCAAACAGAAGCAAAGGGCAGGGGGGTGTGGCCCGGCGTCCTCACACCCCGATCGCGGCCTTGATCCTGGCGGCGGTCAGCGGCAGGTCGCGCAGCCGCCGGCCGGCGGCGTCGGCGATGCCGTTGGCCAAGGCGGCGCTGGCGGGGCCCTGGCCGGTCTCGCCGCAGCCCAGGAAGGGCTCGCCCGGCCGGTCGACGATGCGGATCTCGACGCTGTCCGGCACCGCGTCGAAGCGCAGGATCGGATAGGTCGACCAGTCGACCGAGGTGATCCTGCTCCGGTCGAAGCCGACGCTTTCGTACAGCGTCCAGCTCATCGACTGCAGCACGGCGCCCTCGATCTGGTTGCGCACCCCGTCGGGATTGACCACCTGGCCGGTGTCGACCGCGGCGACCACCCGCGGCACGCGGACCTCCCCGGTCTCGCGCTCGACCGCGACCTCGACCGCCACGGCGCAATAGGCGGCCAGGTTCTTGTAGCGGGCGAAGGCGAAGCCGCGGCCATGCCCCGGCGCGGCCGGCTTCCCCTGGCTCCAGCCGAAGGCCTCGGCCGCGGCGGCGATCACGTCGCGGCCGCGCGGGTCGTCCAGGTGCTGCAGCCGAAACTCGACCGGGTCGGCGCCGGCCGCCAGCGCCAGCTCGTCCATGAAGCTCTCGATCGCGAACACGTTCATCTGCGCGCCCAGCGAGCGCAGGGCGGAGATGCGCAGCGGCATGTCCGGCAGGAAATGGTGCACCACCCGGGCGCTGGGCAGGCTGTAGAGCGGGATGGCGTTGCGGTCGCCGCCGCCTTCCGGCTGCCGCAGCGGCTTCGGTGCCGGCAGCGGGAACGGCCTGGCCAGGTGCCGGGCGGCCAGCAGGCTGCCGGCCGGGCCGGGGCGCATCGAATGGGTGTTGCTCCACACCCCGTAATCCCAGTCGGCGATGCGGCCGCTCTCGTCCAGCGTCGCCCGGGCCTGGGCCACCATGGCCGGGCCGTAGGGCTCCCAGGCATGCTCCTGCTCGCGCATCCACTGCACCCGCACCGGGCGGCCGGGCAGCGCAACCGCCAGCAGCGCGGCATCGGCCGCGGCGTCGTCGGCGCCGTTATGGCCATAGCAGCCGGAGCCCTGAACATGGATGCAGCGCACCTGCTCCGGCGGCCGGCCCAGCATCTCGGCGATCGCCTTGCGGTCGGGATAGACGCCCTGGGTGTGGGTCCACACCGTCAGCAACCCGTCCTGGTCCTGCTGCGCCACGGCGCAGGACGGGCCGATCGACCCGTGCAGCAGATAGGGCCGCGAATAACGGGCCTCCAGCGTCCGGCCGGCGGGCACCGCGGCGTCGTGCCGGTCGAGGATCGGAAAATCCTGGGCCGGCAGCGCCAGCAGCGCCTCCGGCAGCCGGTCCTGGTCCGGCAGGGTCGCGTTCTCCTGCCACTGCGCCGCGGCGGCCAGCAGCCGCATCGCCTTGACCGCCTGGAACTCCTGCTCCGCCACCACCGCCAGGAAGTCGCCGTCGCGCACCACCTTGACCACCCCGGGCAGGGCCTCGGCCGCGCCGATGTCCAGCGCCGTCAGCCGCGCGCCGGCGCTGGGCGGCCGCACGATCCGGCCATGCAGCATGCCGGGCAGGCGCAGGTCCTGCACATAGGCCTCGCCGCCGGTCACCTTGGCCGGGATGTCGATGCGCGGCAGCGGCTTGCCCATCACCCGGAACGCGGCCGGGTCGGTCAGCGTCGACTCCGGCTGCGCCTCGACATGCAGCGACAGCCCGGCGGCCAGCGCGCCGTAGGAGCGGCGGTTGCCGTCCGGCGCGACCATGTTGCCGCCGTCGAGCCGCAGCTGGCCGGCCGGCGCACCCATCTGCCGCGCCGCCTCGGCCAGCAGGATCTCGCGCACCTGGGCCGCGGCGTTGCGGATCGCGGTGCCGCTGTCCTGCATCGAATGGCTGCCGGCGGTGTAGCCCTCATTGGCGGTCCGCTCGGTGTCGGCGGTGACGATGGTCGGCGCCTCGAAGGACAGGCCCAGCTCCTCCGCCGCGATCTGCTGCAGCGCGGTGGCGATGCCCTGGCCCAGCTCGGCCTTGCCGGTGAAGACGGTGACCGCGCCCTTGGGGTCGACCCGGATCCAGGCATCGAGGAAAGGGGCATCCGCCAGGCTGCCGGGCAGGGCACCACTCAGCTCCGGCGTCTCGGCCTCCTGCTGGGCCAGGCCGGCGGGGGCGAGGGCGAAGCCGACCACCAGGCCGCCGGCACCTTGCAGCACGCTCCGGCGGGACAGGCCGGCGCTCACAGCACCGACTCCCGCGGCGCCGGGCCCAGCGGTTCGGCCGACGCGCCCCGCATCTCCTGCGCCGCGCGGCGGATCGCCCGCAGGATCCGCATATGGGTGCCGCAGCGGCAGAGATGCGGCTGCAGCGCCTGCCGGATCTCGGGGTCCGACGGGGTCAGGGTCTTCCGCAGCAGCGCATGCGCCCGGATCATCATGCCGGGGATGCAGTAGCCGCACTGCGCCGCCTGCTCGGCGATGAAGGCGCGCTGCAGCGGCCCGGGCTCGTCCTCGGTGCCCAGCCCCTCCAGCGTCGTCACCTCCTTGTTCTCCGCCAGCAGCACCGGGACGACGCAGGAGAACACCACCTCGCCCTCGACCAGCACGGCGCAGGAGCCGCACTGGCCCAGGCCGCAGCCGAATTTTGCGGCGTTGAGCTGCAGCTCGCCGCGCAGCACGTACAGCAGCGGCGTGTCGGGATCGGCGGCGATGCGCTGCCGGCGGCCGTTGACCCTGAGCTCGATCATGACCTCTCCCTAATGGCTGGCGGCCGCGACGTCGCCGTGCCTGGCGGCCTGCACGGCGTCGCCCAGCCCAGTCCAGCCCGGCCGGTCGCTGAAGCGGCCGCGCAGATAGGCCAGCAGCGTCTCCAGCTGCCGGTCCGACAGGGCGGCGGCGAAGCCCGGCATGATCGGGCTGCGGGCGCCGCTCGCCGCCGGCACGCCGTGGCGGATGATGCGGATCAGGTTGCCCGGGCTGTCGCCGCTGACGGCGGAGCTGAGCCGGAGGTCGAGGCCGCCGAAGGGCAAGGGCCGGCCGCTCTCATGGCAGGCGGCGCAGGTGCCGGCATAGATCGCGGCGCCGCCATCCCCGGCCGGGACGGCGGCGGCGATGGTCTGGCTGCCGGCCGATTGCGGCCGGGTGCCGGGACCGGCCGGGTTGGCGGTGGCCGCCGCCAGGGCGTCGCCACGCTTCCGGGCGGCCGCATCCGGCAGCCCCATCACCGATGCGACATAGCCGGCGATCGCCTGCACGTCCTGCTCCGGCACCGCCGCCAGGCTGTCGGCCACCGGGCCCATCGGCCCCTGCGCCGTGCCGTGCTGCCCGTGCCAGCCGTCGCGCAGATAGTGGAACAGCGACTCCCGGGTCCAGGGCACCGGCGCCGGCGACCCGCTGCCGATCGGCACGGCGTGCCAGCCCTCGGCGTCGCCACCGGCGAAGCGCCGGCCGGTCTCCTCGGCGCCGAACAGGTTGCGCGGCGTGTGGCAGGCGCCGCAATGCGCCAGCCCCTCGGCCAGATAGGCGCCGCGGTTCCACTCGGCGTCATGCGCCGGGTCGGGCTTGTACGGGCCGGGCCGCAGGAACAGCAGCTTCCAGCCGGCCAGCACGAAGCGCTGGTTCAGCGGGAAGGGCAGGTCGTTGGCCGGCGCCCGCGCCGCGACCGGCTGGCGCGTCATCAGGAAGGCATAGAGCGCCCGGTTGTCCGCGTCGCTCACCAGGGTGAAGTGATCATAGGGGAAGGCCGGGTACAGGTGCCGGCCGGTGCGGTCGACGCCCTCGCGCATCGCCCGGCCGAACGCCGCCTCCGGCCAGCGGCCGATGCCGGTCCCGGGGTCGGGGGTGATGTTGGTGGAATGCACGGTGCCGAACGGCGTCGGCAGCGCCAAGCCGCCGGCGAAGGGCCTGCCGCCGGGCGCGGTGTGGCAGGTGGCGCAATTGCCGATCGCGGCCAGCTCGGCGCCTTTCTGCACCAGCGCCGGATCGAAGCCCGCCGCTGCCGGCGGGCCGACCGGGTCGATCGCCGGCCGCCAGGCATAGGCGGTAAGCCCGGCCGCGCCGCCGACGATCAGCAGCAGCCCGACTCCCAGCGCGATGCCGCCGGCCTTCAGCAGCCCCATGAAGCTCCGTCCCTTGCCCGCCGGCCGGTCCTCTCACGGGTCCTGAGCCGGTGCATTCCTGATTATGCAAGGGTCGGACAAGACGGCGGTCCTGGCCAGGAGGCGATTTGTCGCCGCCGTGCTCAGTTGGTCTGCGCCGAAACCAGCACCGGATCGGCGCGGTAGACCTCCGGGAACAGCCGCTGCAGGGCCTCGACCTTCGGCAGGTCGTTGATCGCGATATAGGGGCTGGTCGGGTGCAGCGTCAGATAGTCCTGGTGGTAGTCCTCGGCCGGAGTGAAGGCATGGCCCGGCTCGATCCTGGTCACGATCTGCGCGTCGAACACCCCGGCCCGGTCCAACTGCTCGACATAGGCCTTGGCCAGCCGCGCCTGCTCCGCATCCGCCGGGAAGATCGCCGAGCGGTACTGGGTGCCGCTGTCCGGTCCCTGGCGGTTCAGCTGGGTCGGGTCATGCGCCACCGAGAAGTAGATCTGCAGGATCCGGCCATAGCTGATCTGGCGCGGGTCATAGGTGATCTTCACCGATTCCGCATGGCCGGTGCCGCCGCCGCTGACCGTCTCGTACTGCGCCGACTGGACATCCCCGCCGGCATAGCCGGAGACGGCGGCGGTGACGCCCTTGACGTGCTGGAACACGCCCTGCACGCCCCAGAAGCAGCCGCCGGCCAGCACCGCGGTCTCCGACGCCGCGCCGCCGGGGGCCGCGCTCTCGTCGACCGCGGGCGGCGGCACCAGCCGCGCCTCCTCGGCCGAGGATTGGGTGACCGCCAGCCCGGCGGCGACCGCGAGCAGCGACAAGGCGCCGGCCAGCGCCGGCAGGGAAGGGAAGCGCTTCATCACGATCCGGATCTCCCGTTCGGGCCCATGGGCTCCGACAGCCGGTTCGCTGGGGGCGACCGTCGGGTTACGGGGCCGGCGCCGCGCGGTCACACGGATGTCACCTCACGCGGCCCGCATGGGCATCACGGCGCTTCCTCGAGCGGCCACACTTCGACGACGCCGTGCGCAACGGCGCAGGGAGTTTGCGACACCATGGTCACGGCCTCTGCCAGGCTGGCGGCTTCGATGACGGCAAAGCCGGCCACCGGCAACGACGAAGACAGGAACGGACCACTCGTCGTTTCGACCTGGGCAGCGTCGGGATTTCGCACCTGCACAGGCGCACCGGCGATGCCCATCAGCACGCCGCGTTTGCGCAGCGTCTCGTCATGCGCATGGGCTGCGTCGCGAACGGCTATGGCGGTGCGCTCATAGCCCTCACGGCTCCCGTATCCAATCGTCACGAATTTAGCCACGGGCTGTTCCCTTTCGGATTGAAGTGCCCATCCGGAGCTCGCCGGCAACCCCGAGCCTCCTCATCGTGAAATGGAGAGCACATCAAACGGTTCCTCTCCCGCCGCGTCCGCCACCTCTCGCTGTGTGAGCAAACTCGGTGCCGGTGGAGCGTCAGAGCGCGCGGCGCAAGCTCGATCAGAGATACAACTCATACCAGCGGCCTTTGAGATCGACTCTCCGCCCCTTCCTCGTCATGGCGAGCGAAGCGTGGCCATCCAGTCCTGCAGCCGGAACGAATCCCACTATTCTGGATGGCCACGCCCCTGCGGGGCTCGCCATGACGGGTCAATATTTCAGGCCGCGGGTATCAGTCCGCGTCCCGACGTGACCGTAGCCTCTTGCCGCTGGTCTCGGTCCGCCTCGTCGGACTGATGGCGCCATACGGACGCTCTGCTCAGCAGCCTCAGCTTCTGAAGTCCTAGCCCTCCGGCCAGCTTCATCTCGCCTCGAGGTGTGACGCACCGAGCCATGCGCCGGATCGACGCACGATCGACGCCGCCGGTAACTTCTGCTCGCCGGCACGACGGCTTCAAAAGCATCGGGCGAGACGTCCCGTAGTGCCATGTCGCTTCAAGCCGCCATCCAAAAGCGTCGCTGTTCAGCGGGCTGTCAAAAAACGGAGAAGATCATGCGGACCGGCACCATTGTGATGTTCGCTGTCCTGGCGGCAGCGCCGGCGTCCTTCGGGGCGGACTTCCGGCTGACCAGCCCGGATATGACCGATGGCAGGATGCTGGCCGAGACCTTTGTGATGAACGGTCTCGGTTGCGCCGGGGGCAACTCGTCGCCAGCCCTCGCCTGGTCCGGTACGCCTGCCGGTACGAAGAGCTTCGTCATCACCGCCTACGATCCGGACGCGCCGACCGGCAGTGGCTGGTGGCACTGGGTCGTGACCGATCTCCCGGCGGCTGCGACGGCGTTGCCGCGCGGCGCCGGCGATCCAGCCGGAACCGGGCTGCCGACCGGTGCGAAGCAGGGGCGGACGGATTTCGGGTCCGCCTCCTATGGCGGTCCCTGCCCGCCGCGGGAAGACGCGCCGCACCGCTATGTGTTCACCGTCCACGCCTTGTCGGTGGCACATCTGCCGGTCGATCCGCAGGTCTCTGCGGCCATGGTCGGCTTCGCCATGCACGCCACCGAGATCGGCCGCGCCAGCCTGGTCGTTCTCTACGGGCGCTGATGCACGGAGCCGCGGAGAAGGTGCAGGAGAACGAGCGTAGCCCGGGCGACCCCGGCGTTTGCCGAAAGGTGCGGCCAACTTGGTCGGACGAGGCTGCGATGAAAGCGGTGTGGCGAATATCTGGCGTGCTGCGCCTTCGGGATTGCCAAGGTAACAAGAATTGGTGTCCTCGCTTTCGATCGCGCGCGCCAGCCGGCATTAAATTGTTCCGACGACTCGACCAGTGGCAGAGATAGAGAGGTTTCGATATTCTCTGCCAATGCACCACGTCGCGATTGTCGTCTATCCGGGTTTTGAGCTCCTCGACGCGTCGGGTCCGGCATCGGTGTTCAATGTCGCAAATCGCGCGCTGGCCCAGCGTGGATCGTCGCCGTTTTACGACGTCGGCATGTTTTCGCCTCACCCTGGGCCAGTGCGAAGCAGCAGCGGCGTGTCGATCGAGGCACAGTCGCTTGCTGGTCTTCAGCCCGCTGAAGCGCAAACCCTGCTCATTGCCGGAGCGGAAGGCGAACACCTCGAGCCTGCGCTGTCCGACCCAATCTTGATGGGCGAGATTCCGAGGCTGGTCGCCGGTGCCGAAAGGTTTGGCTCCGTTTGCAGCGGCGGATTTTTTCTGGCCGCACTTGGGCTGGTCGACGGCCGCCGCGTCGCCACGCACTGGGATGCGACCGGCCCGCTCGCCAAGCTCTTTCCAAATGTGTCGGTCGATCCCGAGGCGCTCTATGTCGTCGATGGAAGGCTTTGGACATCGGGAGGTGTCACATGCGGGATCGATATGGCGCTCGCGATGGTCGCGAACGACCTTAACTCGACGATCGCCGTTGAGATCGCACAGCGCCTGGTCCTCTACGCAAGACGGCCCGGATACCAGTCACAGTTCAGCCCCGTGCTGCAGGCGCAGCTGACAGCGGACGGCCGCTTCGCCGACCTGATCGATTGGATACGGGCAAACCTTCACGAACCGCTGGATGTTCGGTCCCTTGCCGCCCGCGCCAATCTCTCGGATCGCTCCTTCCACCGGAAGTTCGTCGAGGCGACCGGGGCGACGCCGGCGAGGTTTGTGGAGAAGCTGAGGCTCGATGAAGCGCGCCTTTTGCTGTCGCGCGGCGTTCCCCTCAAATCCGTCGCCGCCAAGGTTGGCCTCTCTCCGCCCAGCCGATTTGCGGATGCCTTCGAGCGACGCTTCGGTATTGCACCGGGGCTCTTCCGGGATATGCACTCAGATCCGTAGTGAATAAGAGCCCGGCAATCGCTGATTCAGGCACCGCCGGGTAATCCGGTGCTGGCCTCGGCGGCGCCTTGGGCGCCTCTGGCAGAAAATCGCCTAATATTGGCAGCCACCCTCGACAACAAATCCACTTTCAGAACGTTGATGTGTCGACTCCCAAGCTCCGGCCTCTTGCGAAGTCGCCGGGTGGAGAAGATTGCCGCCGCAAACATGACACCCTGTTCTAACCGCACGCGATCTGGAGGCATCCAATGAATGATAAATCGGATCAAACCAATGCCCATGGGATGTTCCCAAAAGTTCATCCCCCGATCGTGTCGCGAGATGAGTGGGGCAAAGCCCATCGTGCCATGCTGGTAAAGGAAAAGGCGCAGATGAAGGCGCGTGACGCCTTGGTGGCCGAGCGACGCCGCATGCCTTGGATGGCCGTCGAGAGCAACTACAAATTCGAAGGCCCGAACGGGCCGGCCAGCTTGCTCGACCTTTTTGAAGGCCGCCGGCAGCTCATCGTCTATCGCGCCTTCTTCGAATCTGAGGTCCACGGCTGGCCTGACCACGCCTGTATCGGGTGCTCGATGGTTGCTGATCAAGTGTCTCATCTGGCGCACGTCAACGCCCGCGACGTGACTGTCGTCTATGTGTCACGCGCTTCCCAGGCGGATATCGAGCGGCAAAAGGCGCGCATGGGCTGGGAGCAAATCCCCTGGTACACGCTCACGGACAATTTCGATGCCGATTTCGGTGTCGATCAATGGCACGGCCACAATGCGTTCATCCAGGACGGCGCCAACATCTACCGCACCTATTTCATCAACGGTCGCGGCGACGAGGCCATGGGCACGCCCTGGAGCTATCTCGACATGGCGCCGCTCGGTCGCCAGGAAGTGTGGGAAGACTCGCCGAAGGGATATCCGCAGACGCCTCCCTACAAATGGCAGAACTGGCACGACAGCTACTCACCTGACGGCAAGATTGATCCCGAGTGGGATAAGGTGTCCTCCGCCGGCGTCGAGGCTTTCAAACGCGGTGAATACGACCGATCATGAGATCGGCACCGACAGAAGAAGCGCGCTCGAACGATGATCGCGGGAGTATGCGAACGGCTGACTGCCTGACCTTGGCCGCTACTCCTGTCTTTGCGTTCATGGCGTTGATCACGGCGCAGAGCAATGATGCCCGTGACGTTCTGTGTGGCGCTGCCGGCGGCTCGCCATGGAGTGGCATGGTGGCGATGTACGCGCTGATGTCTGTCGCGCATCTCCCGCCGTGGGTGCGCTTGCTCGCGCGTCGAAGAAACGCCAGGGTTCCAGGCGATCCGCCACGCGGAACTCGGCCTTTGTCGCAAGACGCGCCGATATCCTAGCCAGGCAAGGGGCAACTTGTTCGGGCGGAGCCGAGTGGTTCTACCTGGACCTCACGTAAGCGAAGCAGTCACGCGGCTCACTGCTGACATTTGGGGCTACGATCCATCGTCGAAGGAGACCTTCGCGCTCCAGGCCGGCCTTCTCCATGACCCTTGCGGAGCCGATGTTCTCGCAGTCGCAGACATCTCCGATGCGCCAGATCTCGGCTTGGTCCAATGCCCAGCGCGCCGCGTGCGACAGCACTTCGGTCATCAGTCCCATCCCCCAGAACGGGCGAGCAAGGACGTACCCGTATCCGAGGCTGTGGCGGGCGACGCGCCGGAGGGCGAAGGAGCCGATGACCTTTCCGTCTCGCCTGCCAACCAGAACATAGGTCTTCGACTGCGTCTCAAGCTGGCAACGAGCTATGTGCGTCTCTGTCTCCGCGATCGTGGCATGGGGCCTCCATGTCAGAAAACGGGTCACCTCCGGATCCTGAGCATAACCGTCGAAGATGGCCGCGGCATCGATCGGCGCGATCGGTCGGAGCAGCAGTCTGGCGGTGTCAAGGCGCTCCGGGAACATGCGTCCAAGCCTGCCATGAAGCTCGACATCTGTCAGCCGGGATGTCGAGCGTTTCGGCATCGACGACCAGCAGAACTCCGTGCGGTTGGATCGAGCCCGGGATGTGGATCGGCTCGCGATCGCATGCCGACAGGTCAAATTTAGCTTTTGACATACTTGTTCCACCGAACCGCGAGCGCGATAACGCCGATCTTGCCGAAGGTTCGATAAGAGTACTGCTGAATCCGGGATTGCCCAAGCGCTCTACTACGAGGAGGTGGCTCACCGTCCTTCGTTTCCGCGACAGATAATTCGCTCATGCCCCACTATTCTGCCTCTTCTCGGGCATGACGCCGGACTGCGCCTGGCGGCCCTGATCAGCGGTTTAGATACCGGCGCTTGTTGTCGGCAGCCTACCCCGAAAGGCGTATTTGAGGCGTCTGAATAGCGTGTTATGGTTACTTCGCTTCGACCGAGGAAATGAATGTGTTCGGGCCGTCACCCGGCACACGGTCTTGCGGATACAGTATTCTTGCCCGTGTTGACGGATCGGGAAGGAACGCTTGAAGCTGGAAAGGCCGCCGCTGTTTGGCGGCCTTTTCCATGTCAGGCGGCTCGGGTTTTCGCCGCGTGCAGCTTGAAGGCGACCTCGGTCCGGTTCCGGGCCTGCAGTTTCTTCATGATGGTCCGGATGTGCACCTTCACCGTGCTCTCACACAGCTTAAGCTCATAGGCGATGATCTTGTTCGGCTTTCCCATCGCGACGGCATCTGCGACTGCGGCCTGCCGCTCCGAGAGGCCGAGCAGACTGTGAACGGTCTGCTCGCGCTCCGGCCGCTCATGGCTTGAGTTCAGGAGGGCGCTGGCAGGCACGAACGTGCCTCCGGCCATCGCGAGGCAAAGCGCTCCGACTGCGACGCTCAGGCTGACGCTGGTGGGAATATAGCCGCGGGCCCCTTGTGCCAGGATCTCGGCAATATGCCGGGAATCCTCGCTCTCGCCCATCATGACCACAGGGATGTCGGGATGGGCGCCGACCAGCGCCCGAAGCTCCTCCTCGGACGACTGGCTATCATGATGGCCCGCGCCACCCTCCATCAGGATCACCGAGGTGGCGCTCCGATCCGGGCTCCCTTCCCACTCACCGATATCGGCGAATGCCCGAATGCGAAAGCGCGCATCCGTTGCGGCCAGCGCCTGCGTCAGGGTTTCCCGACCCAGGGCGCGTCTGTCGATGATCGCGACCGTTCTCAGGCCACGAGCGGGATGGTCCACCGTCCGGTCGCTGGTGGAATGATTGATCTCAGATTCTGCCGCCTCGATCGCGGCGGAAAGCGCATCCGATTGGTTGCTGACGAAATCCATAATCGACCTGATGTTGTTGCAGAGGGTAGTGCTCCCGCTTCCGCTTCATTCGATCGAAGGCGCTTTGCGCTCTAGTTCTCGCTCGCACAGCCAGAACGGCTGCGCAGACGAAAGCCTAATGTTCGAAGTCCAACTATAATTGTATGACATTTTATTCAAAAACAATATAAGCCGCACTACGCCTTTCGGGGGATATCCGCGGATTGGGCAGCAACATGGACGAGCATCCCGGCCGAGTGGGGCCGGCCTGTTTCCCGGCGCGACGACGGCAGGCCCGGGCACACGATCGGCAACAGTGTGGACGGCGTTCGTTCAACCTGTCGCGAGCATGGCCTCCCGGGCGGAAGGAAGCACTAGGAAGGTCCTGTTGGTACCGCGACAAGGAAGTGATCATATTGTCTTTCCCGAGAACAGATGCCGTTACGACAGGGACAACGGCCAGTGCCGCCGCTGGAATGTGGAACAGACGAAAGTCCCTTGTTGTGTCTGCATGTCCCCTGATGATCTCACTTCGTTGTCCAGGCCATCCGTGCGTTATTCCGGTAACAGTGTCCGGAGTAGACGACCGGACCGGCACAGCGTGAATGCCAGCGGGCAACGTAGGTTCAGTCGCATGTCGCTCTCCGTGGTTGGTCCCGCAGAACGGGGAACAGGCGCCTATACGGACACCGTGCCGAGAAAGTTTCAGCCCGTGGAACGGAAAAGCCCGGCATCCGCCCCGCGCTCGTTCGTGCCTTCCGATCGCCAGGAGGCGTGGATCGCTCCAGCGCTCGCTCCACCGGCGGCGGAGTAGCTCGCGGCAGTTGCAGCAGGCACTATCGCTGCGCTTCGCGAGGAACTCGGCCAGGATCGGCCGGTTTCCGCCGAGAACGCGAATGTCCGGAAAGAGGACCGATCTGCCTATCACGGTGCCGACCGGTTTCGGGACTCGCCAGGCAACGCGGATGTCCGCTCCGGGGGAAACCTGGAGGTCTCCGAGGTCCGCAATCGGGACAAGCCGGCCGTGCCGCCAGCCAGGCCACGTCCACTTCTGCATCACCCTCATCCCCGCCGACATTCCTCACCCGACCCACTTCATCGAGCTGTCATAACCATCCCGCCGCAGGCCCTCGACCGCATAGCGCAGCGCGTCGATGGCGTGGTTCTCGCGGTCCTCCAGCTCGGCCAGGATCACGCCGGTCTTCGGATGGGTGCGATAGCTGTACAGCGCCAGCTCGTCGATCAGGTGCCAGCAGCGCGGATGCACCAGGATGTCGTGCGCCTTCAGGAACTCGACCCCGTCCTTGACCGATCCGGCGCCCTTGGTTGATCCGGTGATGTCGCCGAAGCCGTTGCGCTGCATGTAGCTGATGGTCTCCGGCCGGGCGCTGTCGGCGATGATCGGCCATGTCCGCACCTCCGGGATGGTGTCGAAGAGATCCGGCGTGCGGTCGATCTCGCAGCCGACCTGATAGGCCTCGTGGTCGACGAACAGCGTCCGGCCCGTCACGAAGCAGCGCACCAGCACCGTCGGGTCGCGGGCGAAGCCCCAGTCGGCGCCGAACAGGAATTG